>DATMSZ010000416.1:0-3959 GCA_035565175.1 Pseudosphingobacterium sp. | reverse complement strand
GGATTAAAATCCTGCAGGATTTCTCTACTTGCGCTATGAACTTCTTCTTCAGCAATTTTTGTAATAAGGTCGTCTTTATCTTGATAATAAATATACAGCGTAGCTACCGATATCTTACAAGCTTTTGCAAGCTTGTTCATGCTAAATCTATCTATTCCTTCTTTTACCACCAAGTCCATAGCCATCTGCTTTACCAATTTCTCTTTATCTGTATTTCTTGTACGCATGATAAGGCTTTGATTATAAAAATTTATTATCTCTTAACTATACGATAACTGACATACAGCAAAATCAACCAAATAGGAATCAGCTCAACGGGTATTTTCATTCCTGTAATCCACATAATAATCAGCACACCAAATAAAAATATCAAACAGATATAGTTGGTTAAAGGAAATCCAAACGCAGAAAACTTGGGCTTCACCCCTTCCCGGATTTTACTCTTCCTGAAATAGAGATGTGTTATGCTAATCATAATCCAATTAATAACTAGCGAAGAAACCACTAATGACATCAAAATATTAAGTGCCTCCTCAGGTATCAATTTATTAATTACAATACAAATAGCTGCAAAAATCGCTGAAACCATGATTGCCATAATCGGGACATGGTTATTGTTCAATTTAGCAAGAAATTTGGGTGCATTTCCTTGCTTCGCTAAACCAAAAAGCATTCTGCTATTGCTATAAACACTGCTATTGTATACAGACAGAGCGGCTGTCAATACAATCACATTTAAAACATTGGCGATAATGCTGGTAAAATAAAAAGTTCTACCCAGAATAGTAAATTCAAATCCTTTGAGCGCATCAAATACGGTTACAAACGGACTGCTTCCCGGTGTGATCTCTCGCCATGGCGATAACGAAAACAAAATAATGAGCGCACCAACATAAAATATAAGTATTCTGTAAATAACCTGATTGGTAGCTTTTGGAATATTCTTTTCGGGATTTTCGGCCTCAGCTGCCGTGATACCAATCAATTCCAGTCCCCCGAAAGAAAACATGATGAGTGCCAAAGCCGTCAATAAACCTTCAAAGCCCCCTGTCTCATTTTTCGTGAATAATCCCTTCGGGAAAAAACCACCATCATTCCATAAGTTGTTAACACTAGCTTGCTCACCGCCGCTCCCGCTTATTAAGAGGTAGGTTCCAAAAATGATCATAGCAATGATAGCAATCACTTTTATAATTGAAAACCAGAATTCTGCTTCTCCGTATATTTTAACCGAAGCTAAATTCAATGCATTGATCACTAAAAAGAAAAACAAACTAGAAGCCCAGAGAGGGATCTCTGGCCACCAAAATTGAACATAAATACCGATCGCCGTAAGCTCAGACATACTCACCAATATGTACAAAATCCAATAGTTCCAGCCTGACGCAAAACCAGGAAAAGGGCCCCAATACTTATATGCAAAATGACTAAAGCTTCCCGACACTGGCTCCTCCACTACCATTTCACCTAGCTGCCGCATAATAAGAAAAGCAATAAACCCGGCAATAGCATATCCAAACACTACGGCGGGCCCAGCTAACACTGCAGCAGGTCCAATTCCCAAGAATAGACCTGTGCCAATAGCACCTCCTAATGCAATTAACTGTATATGTCTATTTAATAATCCTCTTTTAAGTTCTTTCTTTGATGAACTGACTTGTTTTTGGTTTTCCAACGTTTAAGCTTTTATTTTTTGAAGCAAAGGTAAAAGATATCCTCCTATTTGGAGTTTGTTTTTCTAATTAACTCAATTTTTGATTATTCAGCCCAAAAATTCGATTTATTTTTTATAAATTCATTCAAATAAGCGGATGAACCGTTGCCGTAAAAATTTATTTAAGGCAATTTTACTCGTTTAGTTACGCACATTTCATTGAATCATTTTTGCATTTGGCTAAACAAACAAAACCATTTCTATGTTATAGAGACAAATAAACAATAACAATCTCTACCAAGATAAATTAAATTAATCATCAATAACAACGTTATGAGAGAAGAATTTTCAAAAGAACAGATCGAAGAATATGCTGATGGCCTATTAAACACTCATAAGGAAGAGACAAAAAAGGGAAAGCCATTTAGTTTTACCGTAAATATAGGCGAACAGCATTACATGGTATCTTACGCTAAAAATGAAGATGGATCGTGGAAGTTCCAGGATTTTAAAGAATTAGAATAGCGCTCACTTTGCGCGCATATACACTGAAACTGCGTTTGACAAAGTACATCAAACAAATTTCGTCTACCTGAGTGCTTTAACCACACCAACCAATTCTATATCCTAGCAATTGGGTATTTGTTTATTTAATATCTTTAGATAAATTTGTTCACGGATTGCCATTAATCACAATTTATAACCCAATCATAACCAATCAGATTAGTTTAAATTGATTAAAACATCTAATTATTAGCTACGTGGCAGAAAATACAGATACCGAGCTTCAGAAGTGCTTACATAAAATAGAGGAAAAACTTGCATGGGGGGATGGCAAAAATTGGTCGAGTGCCGACTTTCAGCAATTAAGCGACCTTATCCTTCAAAATACAAAGGTAATGCTAAGTCCAAGTACGTTAAAACGTGTTTGGGGAAGGGTTAAATATGATGGAAAGCCCACTACCTCCACCTTAAACGCTTTGGCTCAGTTTATTGGGTATGAAAATTGGCGTGCATTTATTGTGCAAGAAAATAGCAGCGCTATCTATGAAAATGCACCTCACCAAAAAATCAAGAGGAAAAAGATCTTCATTTTTTGGTGTTTGGGAGCCGCTGCCCTATCCTTTCTAGCGTTCTCTTTCTTTTACAAAACAGATAAAAATCATTCCCCCAGCAATCAACCGCTTTCTGCCAAAGACTTTGCATTTAGCAGTCAGCCTGTTGTTAAAAGTATACCAAATTCGGTTGTATTCACGTACGATGCATCTAAAGCACCAGACGACTCTATCTTTATTCAGCAAAACTGGGATCCTCGAAGACGGGAAAGGGTACTGAAGAACAATACTAAACATACCTCCATTTATTATGAACCCGGGTATTATACAGCTAAATTAGTTGTCAGTAAACAAGTTGTTAGTGAACACCCTCTTCTTATTCCTACAGCAGGTTGGTTAGGAATGATAGATCATTCACCTATCCCCATTTACCTTAAGCAGCAAGAATTTGTACAGAAAAAAGAACTAAATGCACCTATTTCGAACGTTCTGACCTATGTGAATCCAAAGGTGGAGCAGAGCACGGTAAAATATTTCAATGTAGGAAATTTTGAACCTGTAACGGTTGCCGATTTTTCCTTTAGATCTGTCATAAAAAACAATTATTCTGACGGAAATAATGCTTGCCAATTATCTCAGATTATGTTAATAACGGATAACATGCCTATCGTAATACCGCTGTCTGCCAAAGGGTGCGTCTCGACATTAAATATCATGAGTGTTGATCAAGCCATTTCCGGAAAAAACGCCGATCTCTCTAAATTTGGTGTCAATTTCACCAACTGGGTGGATGTACGATGTACCAGTAATGGCAGAAAAATTCAGTATTATGTAAATAATGATCTGGCCTATGAATTACCGCTTCTCTCGAAGAACACAAAAATAATGGGACTAGCTTTCATATTTAACGGAACAGGAGCAGTTAAGAAAGTGGAACTTCGAAACAAGCAACGCATCGTATTCGCAGCCTTTTAAGAGCTATTTCTATCGTCTACAATCTCTATTCACTGTGATATCCAAAAACATCGTTTGTTGACTAGACCCTAACTTTCCGCTATATTAAGACGTGCTTAAGCACCCTATTAGAGTGTAATTACCACATAAAATTGTCTAAAAACTGTAAACTTTTTACTCCCAATTTCTATTTAAATTTGATTGCTTACCTTGCAAAAGTGCATAAATTAACGAGTCTGACAAATAACAATTAGCTCGTAGTAAAAAAAGTAAACAAGTAAATGATGTAGTACTGT
>DATMSZ010000415.1:0-17307 GCA_035565175.1 Pseudosphingobacterium sp. | reverse complement strand
AAATATGCCAACGTTGGAAAAGCAAAAGGATAATTTTATAATTGTTGGGAAAGGTGCTAAGCAATACTAAATAAGCCAAATTAAATTTGTTAGCTAATCATTATTATGAAGTGGATACCTAAAAAGATCATGAGAGTTTTTGTTTTGTTTTTTTCTCTATTGGGAGCAAGTATAAGCTTGGTTCAAGGACAGAGCAAAACAGTTGCCGGTAAAGTGTTAGATAAGGAAGGGCAACCCTTAATTGCAGTAAGTGTATTGATTAAAGGAACCCAGAGCGGTACCAGTACCAATGAAAAGGGTGAATTTAGTTTAACGCTCCCTTCACCCAGTCAATCTGTACTTGTATTTAATTATGTTGGTTATAAAAGGAAAGAAATTACCGTCGGAACACAAGGACAAATAGATGTGATATTGGAGGAAGATGCGACCAATTTAGATGAGGTGGTAGTGATTGGTTATGGAACAGTTAAAAAGCGAGATTTGACAGGTGCTGTTACGTCAGTCGCGAAGGAAGAGCTCACCAAATTGCCTACCACTAATGTAATGGAATCAGTGCAAGGCAAGGCGCCTGGGGTAGACATTGTTCGACAAAGTGGATCAGCAACTTCAGGTGTTAGTATTACTGTTCGTGGAAATCGTTCGATAACTGCCGGAAACGGCCCTTTATTCATCGTAGATGGTATGCAATATTCGAGCATTCAAGATATTAATCCTAATGATATTGAAAGCATGGAAGTATTGAAAGATGCTTCGTCGACAGCTATCTATGGTTCGCGAGGGGCGAACGGCGTAATCATCGTAACAACCAAACGAGGAGCATCCGGAAAGCCCAGAGTATCATTTAACGCCTATTATGGAACGCAAGATGTTGCTGGATACCCTAAAATTATGAATGGCCAGGAATATGTAGCTTTGAGAAGGGAGGCCTATCGAACTACCGGTGTATGGAATAGTCCGGCGGATGATTCCAAAATATTCAGCAATGAGCAATTAGGCTTTATCAATAACAATGTGTCCACTGACTATCCATCTTTATTACTTGGTACGGGGCATCAACAGGATTATCAGCTGAACATCTCGGGCGGGACTGACCACTTAAAATCTTATTTCTCGTTGGACTATTTTAATGAGCAAGGATTGTTTGAAATGGATAATGCCAAAAGATACACTGCGCGATTGAATCTGGATTATCAGGTCACTAATACCTTTAAAGTAGGAACGCAAACGCAATTAACCTATTACGATCAAGACAAGCGTGCAGATCCGCTAAATCAGGCAAATAAAATAAGTCCGCTGAGTGTACCTTTCGACCAAGAGGGTAACTATGTAATTTATCCAGGGCAGGGTGGAGCGATTAATCCGCTCGCGGATGAACAACCTGGTAATTATAAAAATAATGTAAAAACCTTAAGGGTTTTTCCAACGGTATTTGCTGAATTTAAACCTCTTGAAGGCTTAAGTATCCGTGGTAATTTTGCTGTAAATCTATCGAACCTCAGAGACGGTATGTACGAGGGCTCTTATTCTATTAGAAGAAATGGGGCCAATTCACGGGCTACTTATGTTACCAATAATGGTTTAGGATATAATTGGCAAGCGATCATAAATTATCAGAAAACTTTTGGCGACCATGACGTTAATATTACCGGTATCAGCGAGTATTTATATAATGATACAGAGAACGCGACCGCGCAGGGAGAAAATCAATTACTCGATAATAATTTCTTCTATAACTTAGGTTCCAATACGCAGAATCTAGCTATTACAAGCGCCTATACGGAGACAAAGTTGTTGTCTTATGCTGCGCGGGTAAACTATGGTTATAAAGGTAAATATCTGTTAACGGTCACCGCACGTACCGATGGAGCCAGTCAGCTTGCGGTAGGAAATAAATGGGATTTTTTTCCATCCGTTGCCGGTGCTTGGCGTATTGTGGACGAAGATTTTATGAAAGGGCAATCGTTGTTTAACGACCTTAAATTAAGAGCAAGCTATGGTGTTTCCGGTAATTCTTCGGTAGTTGCCTATTCATCCCAAAGCACGCTCACTAGAATACCTTTTGCTTATGGTGATGCTTCTGCGCCTGGTTATGGTTTTCCTAATAACTCACGTAATCCGCAATTGGGTTGGGAAAAATCAGCCAACACCAATATCGGTTTAGATTTTGGATTATTTAAAGGAAGGCTAAATGGTACTTTGGAGCTTTACCACACGAGCACAAGCGATTTATTACTGGATAGAATTCTACCTCCCACATCCGGTTATTCCTTTGTAACCCAAAACATCGGAAAGACGGAAAATAAAGGAATCGAGCTGATGTTAAATGGTACGCCGGTAAGCACAGAGAACTTTAAATGGAACACCACGGTGTCATTTACAAAGAATATCGAAAAGGTTAAAGAACTGATCGATAACCAAGATATTATTAGCCTCGATTCACGTTACGTGGTAGTAGGTTATCCGGTCAACTCCTATTTTGATTATGAAAAACTAGGCATTTGGCAATTGGGAGAAGAAGAGTCGGCGCGTCAGTTTGGTCAAAGTCCAGGAGATATCAAAGTGAAAGACCAGAATGCAGATGGAGTCATTACAGCTGATGGAGATCGGGTAGTTGTGGGATCGCAAGTGCCTAAATGGAGCCTAGGTTGGAACAACGATTTTTCTTACAAGAATTTTGACTTAAATATTAATGTTTTTGCACGTATAGGACAGATGATTAACGCTAATTATTTAACGCGATATGATCCACAGAGCGTAGAAAATAGTACCGCTGATATCGCTTATTGGACTCCTGAAAATCCAAGTAATGAATGGCCCCGACCAAATGCCAATTTAAGTAGGACAAGTATGCTCTATACGTCAACTCTTGGATATACAGAAGGATCTTTTGTAAAGTTGAGAAACGTAACGTTGGGATATACGCTTCCAAATACCATCACTGAAAAATGGGGTATGGCGAAGCTTAAGGTTTACGTTTCGGGAAGAAACTTAGCAATGTGGAGCAAAACAATCAATGGCTACGATCCGGAGCGCGGCGGTGGGGAATCGGCTCCTTTAACACGATTAGTTGTTGCAGGTATTAATGTTAACTTTTAAAGCAAAGAACCATGAAATTTCCGATTAAATATAAAGCAATTCTATTTGCCGCTGTACTCTTAGCAACAAGCTTAACTTCATGCAAAAAAATGTTGGATGAAGAAAATCTAAGCGGCATTACAGATGAAACACTATATACCACTCCGAAAGGATTTGAAACCTTAGTAAATGCTGCATACAGCTACCAACGTTGGTGGTATGGAAAGGAAAGAGGGTTCAATATGGGGGAAACAGGGACAGATTTATGGACCAATGGGGCGGGGGATGTATATCCGGATTTAACAACCTATCAGAACTTACAAGCTACGAATGGGGCATTGCAGGAAGCTTGGGCCAATTTTTATAAAGCTATCAATGTGTGCAACGCAGGCATTGCAAGGGTGGGAAATTCTGGGATGGACCAGGCGCTACAAGTTCAGCGCACGGCTGAATTTCGATTTTTACGTGCTTTCTACTATTATCATATCGTGGAAATGTGGGGAGGAGTGCATTTAACCACGGAAGAGACTATTGGTGTAGTTACGGAGGCAAAAAAATCGGGCGTGGATGATTTTTATAATTTGATTATCGAAGATTTACGTTTTGCGGTTGATAACCTGGCGCCCACTACAACGGATTACGGACGGACGACCAAACCAGCGGCCGAAGCGTTTTTAGCGCGTGTTTATTTAACACGCGGAATGAACGCGGAAGCGTCAACATTGGCAAAAAAGGTGATCAGTGATTATGGCTTTGCCCTGCTTCCAAATTATGCTGACTTATGGAAAATGGCCAATATTCAAAATAATGAAGTGGTATATGCAGTTAATTACTCTTCTAATTTAAATGACAACGATAAACAGGACGACAATGTTTATCCAGATGGTGATAACAGGGGGTCTAACAGTGCTCATATGCTCTTTCTTATGAAATATGACGACCAGCCTGGGGTAATAAGAAGTTTGGAATATGGTAGGCCTTTTAACCGCTATCAACCGTCCAGATATTTATTATATCTTTTTGACGAAAATATAGATAGCCGTTTCGAGGCTTCCTTTCAGAACGTATGGTATTGCAATCAGCCAAATGCTTCATCAAGACCTCCGGGAATGAATGTAGGTGATACCGCGGTCTTTATTTCGAAATATACAATACCGACATCTGTACGAGCGACTAAAAATTACACGATTTATGATGATGGAGATATCTATAACGCCGATGGTTCATCCAAAAATCGATTACGCTATATCTCGCTTAAGAAGTTTATGGATAACACCCGGGGGAGCATTAACGAAGCCCAAAGCGTACGGGATGCTTTTGTAATCCGCTTGGCTGAAATGTATTTGATTGTCGCGGAGGCCGACTTTAAATTAGGAAATAATGTGGAAGCAGCGACATATTTGAATGCAATTCGAGCGCGTGCTGCAAAAGAAGGGCGCGAACAAGATATGAATATCTCAGCGTCGGATGTAAGCTTGGATTTTATATTGGAGGAGCGTGCGCGGGAGTTTGCCGGTGAACAGTTAAGATGGTTTGATTTAAAACGCACGGGTAAACTAAAGGAAAATCTACAGAAATATAACCCGCATGCCTACACCTATTTTAGAGATTATCATTTATGGCGTCCCATACCGCAAAATCAGTTAGACGCGGTTACGAATAAAAGCGATTTTACCCAAAATGCAGGTTATCAATAGAGAGTGGTTGAATAGTCGAGTAGGGAAGGGGTAGCAGCTGGGCGAAAAAGCAGAAAGCTTAGAGCTTAAAGGAGGACAGATAAGGAGACTGCCGTAAAAGGGCAGTCTTTTTTTTTTTCGTGTTTCCGCAATCGTTACCGGCAACGATTGCGTAGTTTTTTATAATGCCTCGTTAAGACACTTATCTTTTATCTATGTACATTGTATGGATCAACAAGACAGCAGTAAATAGCTTTTTGATTTAACCAAAAAAACCAAATACAATTAACTTATTAAAACCATTATGACTAAAAAATTATGGATGCTTTCGGGGCTCTTATTTTTCAGTTTTTTCTCATCGTTTGCACAAACGAAATCGATCTCGGGAAAAATTGTAAATACAGCCAAGGAGCCACTGCCAGGAGTAACGGTGGCCGTAAAAGGAACAACTACAACCACAAGCACAAATGATGTAGGGGTATTTAACCTTAACATATCGAATGCACGAAACCAAGTGCTCGTGATAACCTACCTGGGTTACAAATCACAAGAATTGCCGATTGGAGAACAACAAAATCTTAATATCACACTTGAAGAAGACGCGCAGGGATTAGACGAAGTGGTGGTGATAGGATATGGTACAATGAAAAAAGGAGATCTCACCGGGGCCATCGGATCGGTTACATCGGAAACATTGAAAGCGCGTGGAACCACTTCTGCAATGGCTGCTTTACAGGGGTCAGTCCCTGGGGTTGATATCAGCTCTAATTCTACTAAACCTGGAGGCGGGTTTAATATCCAGATTCGGGGTCAGAATTCATTAGCTGGTGGTAGCCCGTTATATGTTGTCGACGGTGTAGTCATGGGAGATATCAATTTTCTGAATCCCGCCGATATTGAGCAAATTGATGTGCTCAAAGATGCTTCTTCAACAGCAATCTATGGTTCGCGTGGATCGAATGGTGTTGTTATTGTGCGCACAAAAAATGCTGGTAGTAACCACGGTTCGAGGATGAACGTCAGTTATGATGGCTTCTATGGCATTCGTAAGATCGCAAGATTACCGAATTTTATGAGTGGGCGTGAATGGGTAGATTTCCGTACTTCAGCATATTACACCTATAACACGAACTTAGGTCGGTATGAATTGACACCTGCAAACAGAAATTCTGTTTTACAGCGCAGCCCCTTATTGGAACAACGTCTCTTTGATGAAGACTATGAGGACTGGCTTGCTTTAGGTACGCAGGATGGACATCAGCAAAATCACTACGTCAATTTGGGTGGGAGCTCAAACGATCTAGCTTACAACCTCGGTTTAGGGTATCAAAATGAACAAGGAAATTTTGTAAATGAAGGGCTGAAGCGTTATAATATGAAGTTAAGTATAGATCATCGAGGATCAAAGTACTTTTCCGCTGGCGGGACCATCAATTTATCCCATACGGTTACCAACCAAGGAAGCCAATATGGGTACCGCGATATTATGCGAATGCCGGTAATTTTGAAGGCATATGATGATAATGGAAATCTCATTGATCAACCTGGTGTTCAGTCCTCTATTCAAGGAACAGGAAATTTTACTAGCTCACCAAACCCACTTCGGGAAATTAATAGCGGGAATGAAGAAACGAGACGTTATGATGTATTAGCGAGTGTTTACGCACAAGTTAATCCTTTCGAAGGTTTATCAATTAAGAGCACCTTTATGCCACGATTTACCCGTGAGCGAACAGGTCGGTATTATGGTGTAGTTTTAGGTCAACGAAACCAGGATGAGGCGTTTCAACAGAATGACGAAGATCTTGAATATACTTGGGATAACCAAATAACCTACAACAAAACCTTCAATAATGACCATCACTTGAATGCAACCCTTATTAATAGTTTTTATAAAACACGGTTTGAGAGAATTCAAGTAGGCGTACAAAATTTACCTTATAACTCGGAGTGGTATAATATTTTTACAGGAGGAACCTTAGATAAAAATAACTCACTTTCTGCTTATAATGAGTCGGGATTGATTTCTTATGCAGCGCGCGTAAATTATGATTATAAAGGAAAGTACTTAGTTACAGGAACGATCCGCTACGACGGAAGTTCTAAGCTGGCCGATAAATGGGCTTCTTTTCCGTCCTTTGCTCTCGGTTGGCGCTTATCAGAGGAGGAATTTATGAAAGCTGATTGGCTCTCAGATTTAAAAGCTCGCTTTAGTTTCGGTTATTCAGGAAATAACAATGGGATCAGTCCTTACGGATCTATGCAAACGCCTATTGCTAACGAATTAATATGGTATGATTTTGGGGATGGCAATGCCGTTTCCGGTCTGAGACCCGGATACCCGGTTAACCCAATCATCACATGGGAGAAAACACGTGAACTAAACTTTGGTCTTGATTTCGGCTTTTTTAATCAACGACTTTATGGCTCGGTAGATATATATGATAAACTATCGGACGGTTTACTTATGAGTAGATCGCTAGCAATTGAGTCGGGCGTTGCATCTATGACCGACAATATTGGCTCCGTGAGCAATCAAGGTATAGAAATTGCTTTGAACTCGACCAATATCCGTACACCTAATTTTCAATGGACAACTTCCCTAAACTTTGCGCATAATAAAAACGCGATCGAATCATTGTATGGAAAAAAAGAGGACGTGATGGGCCAAAAGCGATTTATTGGTCAACCGATCGAGGTGATTTATGACTATCGTGTTGTCGGTGTTTGGAGGTCTGATGAAGTGGAGGAAGCTGCACGATGGGGACAACAACCCGGCCAAGCACGAGTGGAAGACATTAATGGTGACGGTATCATTACTGCCGCTAATGATCGCGTCATTTTGGGCAGCCCTAATCCAAAATGGACAGCCAATTTTCGTTCGACGTTTAATTACAAGAATTGGGATTTATCTGTTGATGTGTTTACCCGTCAAGGGATGTTCGTTCAAGACCGCTTTTTGGAAGAATTTGGACCTGGTAATACGCAACGTGGACGACCTAAGATTAGATTCGACTATTTTGTACCTCAAGGTATAGATAGATATGACTGGAGTAACTGGGGAACGAAAGAAGATGGCTCGCCGTCTGCAACATGGTCTCCCGCTTCGGGAAATGAAAACGGCAAGTACCCTGCTATTAACAATGCTGGCCCTTATTATGGTAATAACGGTCAATATACAGATGCCTCTTTCGTTAAAATAAGAAATATTATTTTAGGTTATACTTTGCCAAGTACAATGTTGTCGAAAGCTAAAATAAGTCAACTACGAGTATACCTTAATATCCTTAATCCTTTCACCTTTACCAAATATGAGGGTTGGGATCCAGAATATGCCACCACATCGTTGCAGAATGGTAATGGTCCTAGTACCGTAACCTACCAATTAGGAGTAAATCTTAAATTTTAATTTGGTCGTTTGAGAAATAATATAGAGATCATGAAGCGCATTTTAATATATTTAATTCTTACGTTATCACTCAGTGGATGTAAGAAATTTTTGGAAGAAGATAATAAGGGAGGAATTACCAATGAAGAGTTTTATCGTACCGAAGCGGGTTACAATACATTAATAACAGCCTCCTATTCGTCCTTACGAGAAACCTTTCGATTAACTCCCTGGCTTTTAGTGGGGGGTACGGATATGTACCAACGGGCTAGAGGCACGGGAGACAGATCCATTCAGGAATACGAGCAGCTCTATGCAACAGACTCGTACGTGAAAGATTATTATCAGCTTTGTTATAAAGCCATTCAGACCGTCAATATGGCTATCTTTTATAATGACATAGCTGAAATCGCAGCAGAAGATAAGGCAACCTATCTGGCCGAATTAAAATTCTTAAGAGCTTTCTACCATTTTCTTTTGGTAGAACAGTTTGGAGGAGTTTTTATTAATACTGAAGCCACCTTTGAACCACGATTGAACATGCCGCGAAACAGCTTGGAGGAATGCTATAGCTTTATTATTAGTGAAATGGAAACGGCGCTTCCCCTTGTTGGTGCTGCAAAAGCACGCGTTAATAAAACCGTAGTAAACCATTATCTAGCTAAGGCATACCTTACTAGAGCTTGGGATTTAAAACAAAGCGCTGATTTTGAAAAGGCAAAGAGCTACGCCCTCGCGGCTATCAATGGAAAAACAATCAGTATTCCCTTCGAACAGCTTTGGAGTCCTGCTAATGAAAATAATGATGAAGTGATTTTTGCTGTGCAATATGATGCGGGATCTATCGCCTCGCCGACCGATGGTAATAACCAGCAAGGTATTTTTGGTCCCTATTTAGGAGGGTCAGAATTGAATCATAAATACATGAGTGCACAATTGTATCCCTCATGGAATCTACATAATTTTTATGAAGAAAAAGACGCGCGGTATGATGCTACCTTCATGCTAACCATTTATGATCAATACTTTGATTACTATGATGCGAGTAAAGATAAAACTAAAATTCTTATCAGGGCTTATTACCCGAGGGTTTGGGGAAGGGAATACACCCGTGCAGATTCGCTTGCCTGGGCGAGTCAACATCAAGGGCAAATAGCAAGTAATTTCCGCTATTATCCTTTCAAATACAATGAAGAAGCGTATCGAGCATTTTATGATGCCGATATGAGCACACCGGTGATCAAAAAATTTGACAGCCCATCTACGCGAACTATTTTTCAGCAAACAGCAAGTGTAAGAGACATTGTATTGGCTAGGCTGGCAGAAACTTATTTTATATATGCCGAAGCCAGCATCGGATTGAATGATTTCGCCTCTGCTGCAACCTATGTGCAGAGCGTTTTGGATAGACCCGGTAATACAAAAGATGGAACGCGTTTGTTACCTACGATAAATATTGCTACGTCCGCTAATCAAAGCGAAGCTTTGAATGCCTATCTTATTGAAAGTGCGAAGGAATTCGCCGGCGAATACTTAAGATGGCCTGAACTACGCAGAACCGGCAAACTTAAAGAGTTTTGCAGCAAATACAATTATGATATTAAAAGAATTGGGGTAGATCGGGCCTTTCGGGGTCCAGATGGTCAGGACAAAATTTTAAGGCCGATTCCTCAGGATGCCATCGATTTAAATGAAGCCGAAATTCAGCAGAATCCAGGCTATGAAGCTAGGTAAAGAAAAAGCGCAATCGTTATCGGTAACGATTGCGCAAATAAATACCTACAAATGTTTGAAAACATTCATGGAGAGCCTTACAATTGCAATGGCTTAAAACCAGTTTAACACCTTATGATGCGAACAAAGAGGATACTTACAACAACATTTTTACTGCTAACTTCTGTCTTTATAGCTTCGGCACAAAATAGATCCGCTGCGCTACAACCGGCTGTTCCACTACCGATTTTTAGACAAGATACAGTCTCCATAGAAGCTTTTGGAGCGGTTTCAGGGGGGCACCAGCTGAATACACAAAATATTAATAATGCTATTGAAGACATCCATACAAAGGGCGGTGGTGTCGTGTTAGTTCCCGCGGGGGTGTGGCTTTCGGGCCCTATAGTATTGAAAAGTAACGTGAATTTACATTTAGCGGCGAACGCTTTGTTGCTTTTTACGAAAGATTTTGCTCAATATCCGCTAGTGAAAACAAGTTGGGAGGGGATTCCACAGATGCGCAATCAGTCGCCCATATGGGCTCTGAATCAGCAGAATATTGCCATTACGGGTAAGGGTATTATTGACGGTAATGGCGACGCTTGGCGGATGGTTAAAAAAGCCAAGATGACAGAAACACAATGGAAAAAACTTCTTGCTTCCGGTGGTGTTTTAAATGAAAAGAAAGATGTCTGGTATCCATCCGAAAGCTCATTAAAAGGGGCATCATTTAAAGATCCTGGGCTTGTAGACGAGGGAAAGAATGAACAATTCTATCGAGCGGTAAAAGATTATTTGAGGCCGAACATGATATTGCTTGAAAAATGCGAGCGCATTTTATTGGAAGGCGTGACGTTTCAGAATTCACCAGCCTGGAATATCCACCCGCTAATGAGCCGAGATATTACTGTTCGGAATATTAATGTGCGTAATCCTTGGTACTCTCAAAATGGTGATGGAATTGATATTGAATCATGTCAAAATGTATTATTGGAGCACAGTACATTTGACGTAGGTGACGATGCAATATGCATCAAAAGTGGAAGAAATGAAGCTGGACGAGAACGGGGAATGCCAACACAGGATTTATGGGTTAGAAACTGTACTGTTTATCATGCGCATGGTGGCTTTGTTGTAGGAAGTGAGATGAGTGGGGGGGCCAAGAACCTCTATGTAGATAACTGTACATTCGTGGGTACTGATATTGGATTACGCTTTAAAACCACGAGAGGTAGAGGAGGTGTAGTAGAGAATGTTTATATTAATAATATTTATATGAAGGATATTCCCGGTGAAGCGATTCTTTTTGATATGTATTATGAGGCGAAGGACCCTATTGCGCTAACAGGCGAACATCGTGAACCTCCAAAGGTACAAATGTTGCCTGTAACAGCTGCGACCCCGCAATTTAAAAACTTTTATATAAACAATGTCATTTGCGATGGTGCGGCTAAAGCTTTGTTTATAAGAGGGCTACCTGAAATGCCTATTAAAAATATCGAACTTACCAATCTTAAAATAAACGCCAATGAAGGTATTGATATTCAGGAAGCAAGCAACATTAAATTGAAAGACATTAACCTGTCTACAAGAAGGGAAAAAGCAATTGTTTATTTGTTAAATAGCAAAAAGATTGAAATTGACCAGCTTGTTTTTGATAATACAACTAACCTTCTGCATGTGCAAGGAGATCGAATGGGCGTAGTTGATATAAGGAATACAACTATAAAAGGAGTGAAAGAACCAGTGAAGGCCGACTTTGGCGCCAATAAAAACACAGTTACATTTAATTAACAATCAAAATGAACAGATTGCTCAAACATATTTTAATTACAGCTACCATCCTAATTTGTTTACATGCGCAAGCCCAGGAAAAAAAGTACAGCGAATTGATGACGCAAACTGCAATGCGGTTATGGCCAGATGCTTTTACATTGGAAAAGAATCAGCCAGCAAAATGGAGCTACGATCTTGGAGTTATCTTAAAGGGAGCCGAAGGCGTTTGGAAATCTACGACAGACAAGCAATATTTCGATTACATCCAGCATAAAATGGATCACTACGTGCAGGAGGATGGGACGATTAGTGCTTATCAAATGGATGATTATAACATCGATTTTATTAATAATGGAAAAGTATTATTGTTTCTTTATCAGGTTACTGGAAAAACAAAATACCTGAAAGCGGTTCAATCATTAAGAAAACAACTCGATAAACATCCTCGTACAAAGCAAGGAAGCTTTTGGCATAAAAAAATTTACCCGCATCAAGTATGGTTAGATGGGTTATATATGGGCCAGCCTTTTTATGCCGAATATGCTAAGCTATTTAACGAGCCCAAAGCATTTGACGATATCAGCAAGCAATTTGTGCTGATTGAAAAGAATACCAGAGATGAAAAAACAGGTTTACTGTATCATGGCTGGGATGAATCCAAAGAACAAAAATGGGCTGATAAAAATACAGGAAGATCCCCTAATTTCTGGAGTCGCGCCCTTGGATGGTACGGAATGGCCCTTGTGGATGTGCTGGATTATTTTCCAAAAAATCACACTGGAAGAGCTGCTATTATTGCTATCTTAAATCGATATGCCGAGGCTGTAATAAAGGTTCAACAGCCTAATGGCTTGTGGTACCAAGTTACTAATATGCCGGAAAAGAAAGGAAACTATCCGGAGGCATCCGCTTCTTCTATGATTGTTTACACCTTGGCTAAGGGTGTTCGTTTGGGGTATTTACCTTCGGGATTTTTGAAAAATGCCGAAAACGGATATAAAGGTATTTTAAAAGAGTTTATTGTGGAAGACGGTCAAGGGCATGTTAACCTCAACGGCACCGTAAAGGTCTCCGGCTTAGGTGGGAAACCATATCGTGACGGGACTTTCGAATACTATATGAGCGAACCTGTTATACAGAACGATCCTAAAGGTATAGGTGCTTTTATTCAATGTGCCATAGAAATGGAAATGGTGCCAAACCTCAAATTTGCAAAGGGAAAAAAGGTAGTGCTCGACTATCATTATAATAAGGAATGGAGGAGGAATTTACTAGGGCAGCAGGAGCGTTATCACTATACATGGGAAGAACAGGATAATGGCGGGTATTCTTTGCTAGGCTATATTTTCCAATCTTATGGCGCTCAAACGGATTCTTTAAGTGTAAAACCAACGAAAGAGAACCTACGTAAAGCAAACGTTTATATTATTGTTGATCCGGATACAGAAAAGGAGACAAATAACCCGAATTATATACAAGAGCCTGAAATAGATGTTATAATGAATTGGGTAAAGAAAGGTGGAACATTAGTTTTACTAGGTAATGATGCCGGAAATGCAGAATTTAAACACTTTAATCTATTGGCTAATCGTTTTGGTATTCATTTTAATGAGGATAACAATTTGCTCGTAAAAAACAATAACTATGAACAAGGAGCCGTGCATGTTCCGCAAGGGAACGACATCTTCAATAAGCCTTATAAATTATATCTAAAAGAGATAAGCTCACTTAAGGTGTATGCCCCAGCAGTGCCTGTTTTGGGAATAGACAATATGAATGTAATGGCAACGGCAAAATATGGTACGGGTAAGATTTTTGCACTTGGTGACCCTTGGATATATAATGAGTACTTAGATGGACGAAAATTACCAGCTGATTTTCAGAACTATCCAGCCGCGCATGATTGGGTAAAATGGCTACTTAAGTAATTAGCTAATGAGTCAATTAGCCAATTAGCTAATCATCGCATTGGCTAATTAACTACTCAACTTAAAAATAATAAGAATGGAACGTTTAAATAACAAATTTTTGAAAACGGGTGTGTTACCCGCAGAAGTTCTAGGGCCTATAGCCAATTGGAACGAGTTACCTGTTAAGGTGATACAGTTCGGCACAGGTGTATTACTTAGAGGATTACCAGACTATTTCATTGATAAGGCTAATAGAGCGGGCATCTTCAATGGAAGAATCATTGTTGTAAAGTCAACAAGCACAGGGAAAACCGATGGTTTTAGTGAGCAGGATGGTTTGTATACGCTTTGTGTGAAAGGAGTAGAAGATGGGAAAGAGGTGGAGGAATATTTATTGAATTCATCTATCAAAGAAGTGCTTTCTGCTCAAGATAATTGGAATGAAATCATGCAATATGCATTGAATCCTGAAATGAAAGTTGTTATCTCCAATACTACGGAGGTAGGGATTGTATATGATAAAAAGGATAATATATTAGCACAACCACCAGCATCGTTCCCTGGGAAGTTACTTGCATTTTTATATGCACGTTTCAAACATTTTGAGGGAAGCAAGGCATCGGGTTTAGTTATTGTGCCTACTGAACTTATATCTGACAACGGATTAAAGCTTAAAACGATCATTCTTCAACTTGCAAATGAACATCTTTCGGATGAAAAGTTTATAAGTTGGCTGCACGATGCTAACTATTTTTGTAATTCTTTGGTCGACCGCATTGTTCCCGGCAAGCTACCGTATGAGGAACATCAATCAATGGAAAAAAAATTAGGATATAAGGATGAGCTTATGATCATGGCTGAACCCTTCCGCCTGTGGGCTATTGAAGCAAAAGACGCTCATGTGAAAGAGGTGTTGTCATTTAGTACTGTTGATGAAGGGTTGATTATTACGGCCGATATAAGTAAATTTAAGGAGCTGAAGCTGCGCTTATTAAATGGCACGCATACATTTACCTGCGGACTTGCTGTTCTCGCTGGCTTTGAAACCGTTAAAGAAGCGATGGCTAATCCCTTGATGGAGCGTTTTATCACTAATTTATTAATGCAAGAAATTGTTCCTACAGCTGTTAGTCCTCAAATCTCCAAAGAGGAGGCGAGTGCTTTTGCCGGAAAGGTATTGGATAGATTCCGTAATAAATCGTTGGATCATAAATGGATTAATATTACCTTAAATTATACTTCTAAGATGGAAATGCGGAATGTTGCCCTCTTAAAAGGGTTTTACAAAGATCGGCAGGCTTCGTCAAGATATATGGCTTTAGGTTTTGCAGCCTACTTGCTCTTTATGAAAGGAAAAAAGAGCATCGATAATACTTACAAAGGATATGTGAATAATCGGGGTTATTATCCCATTAATGACGAGTCGGCAGAATTCTTTGAAAACCTTTGGAATAGGCAGTCTCCTGAGCAGGTAGTAGAAGATGTATTAAAAAATCAACGTTTGTGGAATGCAAATCTGCTAACATTATCTGCATTCGAAAACGAAGTAAAAAAATACTTACATGCTTTAATGAATAAAGAGGCATTGGAGGTAATTAGTGAAGTTGTAAATAAAGAAACTCAATCAGTTTAAGTAATAAGAAAGAAGATGGGATCGCGTGTTTTAAAAATACATCCACATGATAATGTATTGGTTGCCTTACAAGACCTTCCGAAAGGTGAATCTATTAACTATAAAGATCAGGTTTATTTATTGAAGGAAGATGTACCCGCAAAGCATAAATTTTACATAGTTCCTCTAAAAAAAGGGGAAGAGGTTTTTATGTACGGAACATTGGTGGGGAAAGTGCAGTATGATGTACAGGTAGGTGAGCGCATGAGTACAGAGAATCTAAAGCATGCAGCGGCACCTTATACCTATCGTCCGTATCAATATAAATGGCAAGCACCTGATGTGTCTAGGTTTACTGGCCGCACCTTTTTGGGTTATCATAGAACTAATGGAACGGTAGGTACTGCAAACTATTGGTTGTTTATTCCCACTGTATTTTGTGAGAACAGGAATTTAGATGTTATTAGAGAAGCTCTGCACAATGAATTGGGCTATGCGGTAACCGACAAATACAAACAAAAAGCCAAACTTTTACGTGAGTGGTACAAGAAAGGCGGAGACATTGAGGCGTTAGATCTAAATGTACAAGAATCGTTGGTATCTACCGATCGTTTATTCGAGAACGTAGATGGTATTAAATTTTTGAATCACCAAGGTGGATGTGGAGGCATTCGACAAGATGCCGCTGTACTCAGTAAATTATTAGCCGCTTACGCTGATCATCCAAACGTGGCTGGGGTTACTGTGTTAAGCTTAGGATGTCAAAATTTGCAGGTACAGGATTTTCTCCGTGATTTAAAAGAACGTAATCCGATGTTCGACAAACCGCTGCACATTTTTGAGCAACAACAGTCGAAAAGTGAAGAAGATATGATTACCGAGGCGATCAAACAAACATTTCTTGGTTTAGTGGAAGCCAACAAGCTTGTCCGTAAACCAGCTCCTTTAAGTAAACTAACACTTGGCGTTAAATGTGGAGGAAGCGATGGATTTAGTGGGATTTCCGCCAATCCAGCCGTAGGCTATTGCTCGGATTTGTTAGTGGCTTTGGGCGGAAAGGTCTTATTAGCTGAGTTTCCAGAGCTCTGCGGTGCCGAACAAAATTTAATAGATCGCACAAAAGATGAAGCTGCCGCTAAAAAGTTCATTCAATTGATGACAGCCTATAGCGAAGCTGCCGAAAACGCGGGTTCAGGATTTCATATGAATCCGTCGCCTGGAAATATAAAGGATGGTTTAATTACAGATGCCATCAAAAGCAATGGAGCCGCAAAAAAGGGTGGGACGGCTCCTGTAGAAGATGTATTAGACTACACTGAGCCAGCAGTAAAACCTGGACTTAGTTTAGTTTGTACTCCGGGGAACGATGTAGAAGCCACTACCGGTAAAGCCGCAAGTGGCGCTACGCTTATTTTATTTACCACTGGCTTAGGTACGCCAACAGGAAATCCCGTTTGTCCGGTAATAAAAGTTGCCACAAATTCTCAGCTAGCTTCCCGTATGGCTGATATTATTGATATAGACTGCGGACCCATTATATCTGGAGAGAAAACGATCGAACAAATGGGAGAAGACATTTTAGAATATTGTATAAGGGCGGCTAGTGGAGAGGTTGTTCCCAAAGCTGTTCAACTTAATCAAGATGATTTTATTCCATGGAAGAGGGGAGTGTCATTGTAGTTACCGGTTGGTTATTAGTTGTTGGTTACTAGTTATTAGTTGTCGAGCGATACGAATGTTGTGAAGAATAGCCTCATGAGACGCGCATTGGCCTTGACCTTTTGCCTCAAGTACCCAAGCTCGCGTAAGTAAATTTATGGTCCAGATACGGAAGGTGTCGGTGGGATAATTTCTGAAAGGCAGTGATATTCATATCAGAAAAAATCGGCCTCAAAAGGTTCGGGTAGTAGATGCTAAGTAATGGTACTGACTTTCAAAGAACGTTTTAAGTCGAGAGCTTTATTCGTAAGTATTCATTTATAAGGCCCTCATGAGAACGCTTCGCTAAGTTCTTTGTTACCTTTCTTTCGCGGAGACCTTCTCTCAGAGAGAGAAAGCTTGAATGCTTATAAAAGTTTACACGAATGAAAAAAAGAAAGTAAACTTAAGAGCCAAAAGAAAAATAAAAAGCTATTAAACAAATAAATAAAAGAATGA
>DATMSZ010000414.1:0-20836 GCA_035565175.1 Pseudosphingobacterium sp. | reverse complement strand
GAACAAAATTTTTTTGTCTAGACTACAAAAAGCCGATAGCTAATTTTAACATTTTTTAGCATCAAAAATGTCAATGATTTATTATGTTTACCGAGTATAAGAATGAAGAATAGAAAATATAACTATGCGTTGCCACTTTTTCTGGCCTTAATTTCCTTTATAATGCCCCATTCGTTAAAGGCACAAGAGAAATTGCAGGGAATCGTTTTGGAGAAAGGAACGCCAAAGAGGGTGGACGAAGCAACGATTACGAACAGACGGACCTTAGAGAAAGCGATTTCTAATAGTGAAGGAGGATTTGTTATCATGGCAAAGGTTGGGGATACGCTTATTGTTACTAAATATGCATATTCTTCGGAATACTACCGTATTGTAGACCCCAAAAATATAACGGTGAACCTTAACCCTACGATAGAGCTCCAAACGGTTACGGTAACAGGAAAAACGCGCAAAGAGGAATTGCAAGATGTCTTAGCGGATTATAAAAAGCAAGGTATATACAGTGTTGGTAAGCCAAAAGCGCTTTCCTACATTTTTAATCCCTTAAGTGCTTTATACGGAGCTTTTGGTAAAACGGCAAAAAATGCACGCCGATTTAACAATTATGCCCAGCATGAAATTGAAGAAACAGAAGTGGATAAAAAGTTCAACAAATATAATGTAGCTGAAATAACTGGTTTGGAAGGGAACGATTTACTCAACTTCATGTCTCTTTATCGCCCCACTTACGACGAATGTAAATATTGGAATGAGTATGACATTCGTAACTACCTCAAAGCATCTCTAGAAAGATTTGAGCGAAACGGTAGGCCGAAGGCTGATACACTGCCAAAAATCCCTATCCCAGAACAAAGATTAAATGAAAAAGAACAATAAAAAGAGGGGCTTATGCCCCTTCTTTTAATACCCAAAAAGCGTTTTTAAATCGAGCTCTTTGACCTCTCCGTACTTGGCTAGATCAACAATCTTTACCCGATTTTTGTTAGCTACAATGCAATAAGCATACGTTTTGTCTTTAAATTCCTGATCATGGAAATTCTTTAACGCATCGAAAGTAAGCTTTTTCGCATCTTCATAAACCTTCTTGCGCATGTCATAATCTATCCCTAAGCGTTTAGCTCCTAAATAAGAAAAGATGATACCATCTTCAGTTATTCTACTGGTAACTAATGACTTCAACAAACTTTCTTTACTGGTAGTAAAAACCTTCTCAGAGACAGGTAATTCCTGTAATAATTCGCTCATCCCGGCGATAGCATCGTCTAGTTTATCTGCCTGTGTACCCACGTATGCAAGAATACTATAGGCATCTTCTTTTTTTGTGGGAGAGGAGTACACCGCATAGGTAGAATAAGCTAAAGCCTTAGACTCCCTAATGGTTTGAAAAACAATACCACTCATACCCCCTCCAAAGTAATTGTTAAATAACTGAATAACTGCCGTTTTATTAGGATCATATTTGCCGGCATTTCTAAACCAATCAATTTCTGCTTGTACCATATCATAGTCGGCGAAATAAACAATTGGTTTTTGCTGTACCGTTCTTTCGAATTTTATCGCTGCTGGATACGCAAGGTAAGACTTTGGCACATAATGTAGAGAAGCTAACTCCTTTGTTATATCGCGATTTGATTTCGGCCCATAGTAAATAATTTTATGCTGATAGCTAATAAGATTATGTAAAATGTCTGTCAGCTGCTTTCCAGTGATCGAATCAAGATCAGCATCCGTGAGCGTATAATTAAAAGGATTCTTTTCTCCATATTGCGCATAGCTTACCAAGCCCCGTAGTATGGTTCCTTTGTCTAACTTTGCATCTTCCCTTGATTTTTTTATACGTACCTTCAAGCGTTGCCAAGCATCTTCATCTGCCTTACAGTTTTTAATTAAATCTTCTAGTAAAATGACCGCTTGACCGAAATTTTCCTGTAAGCCATCTAAGCTTATCGTGCTTATTTCAGAAGATACATTCACATCAAAAGACGATGCTATTTGATAAAAAGCTTTACTAATCTCTTCTGCGGTCTTCGTTTCAGTGCCTATGTACTGCAAATATTCTGCAGCCAATGGTAGCAATTTATTACTATAACTACCCATCTCAAAACGATAATTTAGGCGAAAGATCTCGTTATTCTTATTTTCAACGGTTAATACTTCGAGTCCCTTTAATTCGTCTTTAGCGATATCTTTCTTAAAATTTAACCAAACAGGTGAAACAGCGGTCTCCTTCATTTCATTAACCTGTTTTAAAAAAGCCGACTGTGCATCTCGGTTCACCTCTACCGGTGTAATGTTTGGCTTCTCTACTTTTTGTATGTTCTTATCTTCTCCTTTTCTTTTGTATACGGCAACGTAATTATTATTAAGGTATTTGTTAGCAAAAGCAACGATATCCTTCTTAGTAATACCAGCTAATGTAGTATTATAAGAAACAATTCTTTTCCAGTCAATATCTGACGTAAAAGCATCCATTAAACTACCTGCCCTTGATTCATAACTTTCATTCGATTCGATCGTATTTTTCTTTGCATTGTTCACAATTGCTGTTAACAGGTCATCAGAAAAATCACCCTTTTTTAGTTTTTCGATCTCTCGCAACATCAATTCTTTGACTTCGTCGAGTGACTGATCTTTCATAGGTCTTCCTTGCAACAGTAAGGTACTGTAGTCTTTAAGAACATATGAAAATGCAGCTGCAGAGAGTAAGCGCTGCTTTTTGACAAGGTTCAGATCAAACATTCCAGCATTACCATTGGTCAATATATTTCCTACCAGCTCCAATAGCTGTGTATCTTTACTTTGAGAGCCTGGAAATCGAAATCCAATCATAATGCTTTCCGGTGTAGGCCCTTTCACTTCTTTAATAACCGGACTTGTTATTGCTTTCTCCGCTTCAAAATGGTAAGAAGGAATCTCTTTTCTTTTCATGTACGAGAATCTCTCATCGATTTTTTTAATCATTTCATTGGGATTAAAATCTCCCGACATGATGATCGCCATGTTATTTGGAACATAAAATTTATTATAGTAATCTCGAATGGCAATAAGCGATGGGTTTTTTAAATGTTCTACCGTTCCAATAGTTGTTTGTTTCCCGTAGCTGTTTGGAAACAAATTGGCAAACATGGCCTCAAAAGATTTAGTGCCATCATTGTCTAATCCACGATTTTTCTCTTCATAAACAGCCTCCAACTCAGTATGAAAAATACGGAAAATAGGATTGCGAAACCGCTCCGCCTGCACGGTCAGAAATTTATCAACGGAAGTAGAGGGAATATTTTCAATATACACAGTTTGTTCAAATGAGGTGAAGGCATTACTGCCTTGTGTCCCCATATTTGCCATTACTTTATCATATTCGTTAGCAATTGCAAACTTCGCGGCTTCTCCCGACACCTTGTCTATTTGTGCGTAAATGGCCTTTCGTTTAGCAGAGTCTGTGCTGGTATTATATTTTTCGTAAAGGTTATCAACGCTATCTAATAAGGGTTTTTCTTTTTCCCAATCGAGTGAACCATATTTATCCGTACCTTTAAAGAGCAAGTGCTCTAGGTAATGGGCCAATCCGGTATGATCCGCTGGATCTGTTTTACTTCCGGCTTTGATTGCTATATAAGTTTGTATGCGTGGTTCTTTGATGGTGGGGCTTAATATAACAGTTAGTCCATTATCTAAGGTATAAAAACGGGAGTTCGTTGGGTCGTTTGAGACATACTTATAGGTATATCCATCATGAGTTGCAGTTTTCCATTCAGTAACTTCTTGCGCTATGACATTTCCAAAGCTTATGAAAAGAAAAATACATGAAAAAAAGTTTCGTTTAAGTTTCATCTGTAAATAGTTATTCGTTTGTATTCTATTTTAAAGGTACTCATGAACCGCAAAGCGGTTTTTATTCCATCGGCCAGATGGAGCTCGCCATGTTTAAAACTTACATTATCTTTGTGATGAATCCGCCAGCTGGCGGATAAACATGGACAGTTCATATATTTGTGAATATTAATAATGCTTTAAAGTTAATGTTTGGAATCGAAACTTTTTGGCACTTCGTTTGTATAATTTAAACATCATCAATAAATATTAAAATGGGATTAAACAAAAACATAGCGATCTTTGGCGTTGCATTAGCAACCTCATGTATGTTATTTACCAGCTGTAATACAGTTAAATCAATGAACAACACGCAGAAAGGTGCTGGCATTGGTGCTGTTGGCGGGGCAGGCCTAGGAGCCTTAATAGGTAACAAAGCAGGTAATACTGCGGTCGGAGCCATTATCGGCGGTGCCTTAGGTGGTGTTGCAGGAGGCCTGATTGGTAAAAAAATGGATAAACAAGCAGCCGAAATTGAACGGACTGTGGACGGAGCAGAAGTAGTAAAAGCAGGAGAAGGAATTATTGTTAAATTTGATTCGGGCATTCTCTTTGGCTTTGATCAAACAGCTCTTCGCCCTGAAGCGCAAACGAATATTAAAAATTTAGTTAATTCGCTAAATTCAAATCCTGACACAGATATCTTAGTAATTGGCCATACCGATAATAAGGGAACGGCTCAATACAATCAAGGATTATCTGAACGTAGAGCAAATGCTGTTAAGACGTACGCCGTATCACAAGGATTAGCAAGCGGCAGAGTTCAAACAGAAGGAAAAAGCTTCAACGAGCCAATCGGAGATAATAATACAGAGGCTGGTCGTGCTCAAAACCGTCGCGTGGAAATTGTTATTGTTGCTAATGATAAAATGAAAGCAGACGCTAAAAAAGAAACTTCCATGTAACTTTTATTTAAATAGCATAAAAAGGGCAGAGTGTCTGCCTTTTTTTATGCTATTTAACATCGCGATTTAATTGTTAAAAAAACTTAATCCGAAAGCCTAATCCCTAAAATTACTTAAATTCACTCTCAATTTTTAATCGCATTTAATATGGTGAGAGTCTTGCTAATAGTTATTTTTTCTTTCCTTTATGTAAATACATACGCACAAAAAAAGACTAAAAAAGCCGCTAAGCCTCAAGTACTTGTATACGGTCACGAAGCGGGGGCATTTTCAGCTGCCATTCAGTCGGCCCAGTCAGGAGTAGAAACGCTGCTTATCATAGATTCAACACACATCGGAGGAATGCTCATAAGTGGAAAAAATAAACAAATAAGCACCAACCACCATTTAGATGTAGGGACTTGGGCATTTTTCTTAAGGGGAATTGCAAATGTTAAAACTATATCTGACTCTGCCTCTAGGGCTGCTAAGAACAATATATCGCCACGCATCGCACAAAATGTATTTGAAAGAGCCCTAGATACTGTTCAAAGGCTTAGCTTTCGAAAAAATTTAAAAATTAGCGCCCTAGAGAAATCGGGCAAAAACTGGCAGGTTACACTCAGCAGTAAAGATAAAATAAAAGTGAAAGCAATTGTAGATGCCTCTTTAAATGCTTCATTATCTGCGTTAATAACTAAAAATGAAGATCCTCATCCTGCTCCAAACATTCAATTGAAGACAGTTCAGTATAATGACCCACTCTATAGAACAGGAATAGCCGTTGGAGCTATTGAAGACAAAATTTTTAATATCCCTTTAAAAAGTATCCTGCCTGACAGCAACCACGCCAATTATTTCGTTGTAAACAGGCTAAACGATGCTCACTTGTTGAATGGCAACGATGTGCCCATAACAATGCTCCTAGCCCAAGCGTGTGGGGCTGCTGCAGCCTATTGTGCATTTTTTGATGTTTTGTCTGATAAAATTAATGCAAGAACGCTTCAAGGTGAATTATTAGCTTATAAAGGTTTTATTATGCCCTTTCAAGACGTATCATTAGACGACCCACATGCGACCCAGATTCAACATGTTGGAGCAACCGGCATATTGCAAGGAGTATATAAGGACGAAGGTAACAGTAAAAAGTTTTTATTTCTGCCTGACAGCCTGGTCTCTTCAAAACAGATTGAACCTGTTATCAAACAATTATTTACGAGGAGCCAAATTTGGTTTAAAGATAAAAACATTCCCACCTTGAAATTAAGTGATGTATTTAGTTTAATAAAATATGTTGCCAATAGAGGCAATGAATTAGATGTGGAAGTAGAAAAGGGTTGGAAAAAACGATTTGGGTTTAAAGGTGAATTTAAGCAAAGCCATTTGCTCACCAGAAGGCAACTAGCGGTTCTGCTTGATACTTATTTGCAACCCTTTAACGTGCGAATCACGTCTGACGGAAATTTTCAATATTAAAAAAACACGAAAATTAAGCCCATTAAAAGGTGAGGGATGTATAAAAAGCTTGTAAACAGGCCTTTTATACATCCCTCATTCAGAAAATTATTTTAGCCCCTAGAACTTCCAGCGTACGAATGCTTCTATCGCTTCGTAATCGGCCAGCCCTAATTCATCATATTTTCGAGCCGTTTCACTAGTCCGATCTTCGGCCCGTACCCAAAATTCTCTAGCATCATCTCCTGGAAATACAGGTAAATCCTTTTGCGATTGATGTTTAAATATGGCGAGTCGTTTACGAATCACCTCTTGAGGAGAAAGTGGCACTGCCATCTCTATTTCGTGCACCTCAAACTCATGCCAAGCTCCACGATATAACCATAACCAACAGTCCTTGGTCCACTCTTCTGTTTTATCGAGTCGTTTCAGTGCTTCTAAAATAATGTCAAAGCATACTTTATGTGTTCCATGGGGGTCTGCAAAATCACCAGCAGCAAATACCTGATGTGGTTTCACTTGCTGTAATAGCTCCATCGTTTGAACAATATCATCTTCATACGAAACATCTTTCGAAAACTTGCTTCTATCATAGAATGGCAAATTCTGAAAATGTATATTTTCATCAGGTAATCCGGCAAAACGAGCACCGGCAATTGCTTCTCCTTTTCTGATAAGTCCTTTTATTGTTCTGATTTCTTCTGTGTCAATTTGATTAGGCTTCTTAGCCGTAATAAATTTTCGGGCTTCAGTATAAAGACTTTCTAAGGTTCCAGTGTCTGCACCCGTCGATTTGGCAAAATCCTTTGCAAATTCAATATATCTAAGGGCATCATCATCCCAAACAGCCGTGTTACCCGACGTTTGATAGGCAACATGTACATTATGTCCTTGATCAGCCAATCGAATAAAGGTACCGCCCATTGAAATGACATCATCATCGGGATGTGGCGAGAAGATAATAGCATTTTTCTTTGCTGGTACAGCCCGTTCTGGCCGTTGGCTATCATCTGCATTTGGTTTACCTCCCGGCCAGCCCGTTATGGTATGCTGCAGCTGATTAAAAATATCAATATTTATGTTATAAACGGGACCTTTCTCGGTGGCTAATTGTGCCATACCATGACTGTTATAATCCTCTTCAGTTAATTTTAGTATCGGTTTCCGTAAGGTTTGTGCCAACCATATTACGGCTTTTTTAATGGTTTTAGAATCCCATACGCAATCTTTTACTAACCATGGGGTATTAAAACGAGTAAGTTCGCTTGCTGCACCTTCATCAAGAACAAACTCTACATTGTCAGACAGCTGCAAATAGGTAGCGGGTACTTCCGAAGACATTTCTCCTTCCACAGCCTTCTTTACGATTTCAGCCTTTACTGGGCTCCATGCCATCAGTATAATTTCCCGCGCTTTAAAGATAGTACCGATTCCCATTGTAATTGCTTTGGTTGGTACATTTTCTTTCCCCCCGAAATCACGTGAGGCATCACGTCTTGTTAAATCATCTAAAGTAACTAAGCGTGTTCCCGAATTAGGGGCTGATCCTGGCTCATTAAATCCAATGTGCCCAGTTCTACCAATCCCCAACAACTGGAAGTCCAATCCTCCCAATGCCGTAATCTTGCGTTCATACTCCATACAGTAATCAGCAATGGAGGCTTGATCTAGCCTACCGTCAGGGATATGAACATTTTCTCTAGCAATGTCGATATGGTCAAACAAATGTTTGTTCATAAATGTAACATAACTCTGAGCAGAATCAGGTTGCATCGGAAAATACTCATCCAGATTAAATGTAATTACATTTTTAAAGCTTAACCCTTCTTCACGATGAAGGCGTACAAGCTCTGCATAAACTTGAACAGGAGTTGCACCTGTAGCGAGACCAAGTACGGCCTGCTCACCTTTTTCTTGCTTTTCTTTAATTAAAGTTGCGATGCGTGCAGCTACAGATAAAGAGGCTGCTTTTGAATTTTTGTAAACGCTTACGGGAAGTTTCTCGAAACGCGTTTCTTCCAATAGATTTAATCTAGCCATTTTGAGGATAGTTTCATTTAAGGTGAGAAGCAAAAATAATGAAATATTACGTTTAGCATAATAAAATAATGCGCTTTTTAAGTTAAACTTAGCACTAAGCGCTAAGCAATCGAGTGCGTAATCTATCTTTTTCTCACCTTATGTGCTAATTTCGTTCTTTGTTTGTAGCACGATTCGTATCAAAAAAAGAGAAATTATCCTATCAAACGTGCAATTTAGGCTCCTTAAGTTTTTTTCTCCGTTAGTGCGCTTTGTTAAAAGTGAAACGAATAATTATTTCACTTTTTTATTAGAGCAAACTTCTTGGGGATTCCATAGAATAGTTGCCTTTGTTTATTTCTTGTTGTTGAATGAAAAGGAACCTTTTTTCTTATCAACTTTTCAAACATACGAGTTGAGCAAAACCGAAGAGCGGAGCGATGAGCTCATGAACACCTTTGACAACAAACAAAGGTGAATAACTCAAGGCTGTGGATCCTACGTTGCACCCCTTTAGTCTGCCTGCATAATCCGTCCGTTGTGCTTAAAATATCGCCTAGGAATTTGCGGCTTGCAGGTGGATGCACTAACGGATGAAGCAAAGTTCCAAGCGATGAGTTTTTGCTTCTTTTTGCGGTAAAAAGAAGGCGAAAATAAACCTTCTTTTATTATCAACGAGCTCACCAGTTCGTGTTAGAAAGAAAAGGTGACTTCTACAATTCCCTAAATTTATGACTGATCCTTTTTATTTAACACTTCAACAAAATCCTTTATAGAAGAGATCGGGTTAGCAGATTTCATGAAATTTTCTCCGATTAGAAAAGCTTGAAAACCTGTAGTTTTCAGCACATTGATGGATTCGGGATTACTGATACCACTTTCGGAAACCTTAATATATTGATTAGGAATGAGGTTTACCAAATCCAGTGAATGCTGAATAGAAACTGAAAAATCCTTTAAATTTCTGTTATTCACTCCTATCGCATCAATTTCATCAATGGTGTTCCCAATAAGTTCTTGTTCATTATGAATTTCTAAAAGCACATTTAATCCCAATGATTTAGCATATTTAGCCAATCGTGCTACTTCTGCATTTGATAATACCGCAGCTATTAAAAGGATGATATCTGCACCATATGCTTTTGCTTCTGCAATCTGATACTCATCTACGATAAAATCCTTTCTCAATAAAGGAATATTAACGGCTTTTCTTGCTTCCAGCAAATCAGTTAGCGATCCCTGAAAAAAATCATGGTCAGTTAAAACGGAAATAGCAGACGCCCCCGCCTCGGCATAACCGGTTACCACTTCGGTAACAGAAACCTCATTGTTTATTACTCCTTTTGAAGGCGATGCCCTTTTGAATTCAGCTATTATACCTGTTCTTTCCTTATCAAGTATAAAATCTTTTAGATTATGACAGGGGCGGTCATAGAATATTCCATGTTTTAACTCTTCTTCACTTACTTTCCTTTTTACCTCCGCTACCTCTATTCTTTTTCTTTCGATTATTTTATCTAGTATGGTCATTTTTATAAGTACCTGCTTTTCTAAATATTTATAACTATTTATTCAACCAATTTTCAATAAGCTTCTTTCCGTGTTCGCTCAACACCGATTCGGGATGAAATTGCAAACCTTTAACATCGTATTCTTTATGCGATAACGCCATGATAACGCCATCATCGTCTACCGCCGTTATTTCGAGCGTCTCTGGAAAATCCAATCGATCTACTGCCCAGGAATGGTACCGTCCGATCATAAACCTTTCGGGCAGCCCTTTAAATAATGGTTCATCTTTGGTCACAATTTTCAAAGGCGTAGCAGTTCCATGGACCGGTTTCTTCAAATTAAACAATTTACCTCCATACACCTCTGCGATTGCTTGTTGCCCTAAGCATATTCCAAGAATGCTTTTTGAATTTCCATAAGTACGAATCACATCTAATAACAAACCAGCTTCTTCCGGAATTCCAGGTCCCGGAGATAAAAGAATTTTATCATAGGCCGCTACATCTTCCAGCAAAAATTTATCGTTTCTCAGAACAGTACAGTCCATTCCGCATTCCTGCAGAAGATGTACTAAGTTAAAAGTAAAAGAATCATAATTATCTACCACCAATATTTTGGGTTCAGTAGCAAGTTCCTTTTGTGCCATTTCTTAAATTTTGAAAACAGGCCTTTTGCGCCTTATATAAGTAATTTAATAATTTATCAGATAGTTACGGCAAGCTCTAAAGCTTTTCTTAGTGCTGCAATCTTATTATTGACTTCATTTAACTCTCCCTCGGCAGAAGAGTCGGCTACTACTCCTCCTCCGGCCTGGTAATGTAATCTGTTGTTTTTGCTCAGGAAAGTTCTTATCATAATAGCGTGATTAAAGTCGCCATTAAAACCCATATAGCCAATAGCACCGCTGTAAAAGCCTCTCTGCTGCTTTTCATAGCGATCTATGAGCTGCATAGCCATATGTTTAGGGGCGCCACTTAAGGTTCCGGCCGGAAAAGTATCGCCAACGACGTCGAAAGGATTTGCTCCTTGCTGTAATTTTCCACTTACCTTAGATACTAAATGTATCACATGTGAATAAAATTGTGCTTCTTTGAAAGACTTCACCTCTACATCTACACAATGTCGGCTCAAATCATTTCGGGCAAGATCAACCAGCATGACGTGTTCTGCACTTTCTTTAGGATCGGCTTTTAACTGTTCGGCCACACGCAGGTCTTCAAGCATATTCCCAGTTCGCTTAAATGTTCCGGCAATTGGATAAATACTTGCTTCTTCACCTTTTATGGTAAGTTGCGCCTCCGGAGAAGAACCGAATAACTTAAAATCCCCGTAATCAAAGTAAAACAAATACGGTGAAGGATTTACCGACCGCAAACATCTATACACATTAAATTCATCTCCTAGAAACGGTCTACTAAACGCTCTTGATGGAACGATTTGAAAAACGTCTCCTCTAAAAATATGTTCCTTTGTCTTTTCGACTAAAGCTTTGTACTCATCATCTGTTTTATTGGAGGTTTCTTCGCCATTGAGTTCAAATCGATATTCAGGAAAATTTTTGTTTTGTATTAAATATTGAACCCTATTTAGTCCATCGTCTTTTGGTTCTTGGTAATAATGTTCAAAAATATACAGCTCATTTCGAAAATGATCTATCGCTATGACATAGCGATACACATGATATTGAAGATAAGGAATATTTCGCGCTTCATCGACCGCTGTATTGAGCGTTATATCTTCAAAATGCGCCACCGTATCAAAGGTAAAATAACCAAACAAGCCATTGGAGATAAACTTAAAATCCGAGGGCTGCTCTTCGCTGAAAGACTGCCGAAAGAGCGAAACTTCCTTTCGCAAATCTAAATCGCTAGCAGCTTTAGTTTGTTTGGTTCCATCTGGATAGTAAACACTCAGCTCCTCATGATTCAAGACTATTCCGGCAATAGGATCACAACACACATAACTCATATTGTTTTCTCTGCTGTGGTAATCAGAGCTCTCAAGTAGAATGCTATTCGGAAATACATCTCTTAGACGTAAATAAATACTCACTGGTGTGGTAGTATCTGCCAGCAATTTTTTAAATCTTGTTTTTAACTGATAGGTGCTCATTTATTATATTTTTTCACTTTTTAACTTCTTCTTAGACACAAAAAAACCCGACGTATTGCGTCGGGTTAATTTTTTAAGGCTTTGGTTGATCAATCTATGCCATAAATACGTGCTCCCGGCGCTGCTCTCTGTCAGGCCACCACCAGCTACGTAATGAAGTTTCGATTGTCATCATAAAGCAAACGTAATATAAAATTTCAATATATCAAATTTTTTTTATCGGAGGAGGAGAAGATTTCATAAGACACTTTAATTTTCACCCTCCAATGAATCCCTTTCAGCAAATTTAAATACCCCAGAAAGTTATAAAGCCCTTGTTTACAGCCATCATGATCGCTCCTACAATAAACACGAGCGCTATGGTGTAAAAAACAGCAATAGACTTATGTTTAGCAGTGGGATCTACTGCTTTCTTTGATTTAGAATGGCCTATTGTGATTAAAACAATCGCGAGAACCATCATGACAACGTGCTCAACTGTCCAATACCTCAAATTGGCAGTTTTCATAACGGTACCCATATCACTAAATGACACCATCGTACTCATTGTATATAAACCCAGCCCCACAAGCAACTGGATATGAGCAGATATTAACGTAAATAAATTTAGTTTACGATTACCTTCCGTATAAGTTTTCTTTCCAATAACACCGCCAATCGCTGTAATGATAGCCAGTATTAATAATAAAAGTACTACATAACGCAGACCTGAATGTAAATGTTTAAAAGCTGTATACATGTTGTTTAGTTTTGTCCTGCCAGCAAAAATACATCTTTTTATTGCATTTCCCCGCCACCTTGGAAATCCTCTTGATTTTCTTGTCTTTTTCGTTTTTGTTCTTGATCAGGAGCCCGCTTACCAAAACGATAAGAGAGCGTCAACATAGCCCTTGGACCTTTCATGAAATTTCGCTGAAACTCACTATTGAACTGCGCGGTAGAACGAGTGCCACCGAATCTAGCCTTGTTAAAAATATTCTGTACGTTAAACATGATGCTTCCTTTATCCTCCAATACAGAAAGTTTCAGTCCAGCATCTGCAAAGAACATGCTCGTAGATGTCCCCTGAGCCATTACTCGCGGCGCCATATAATTCCCTCTGAGTTGAGCCGTCAATCCTTTTGCTATCCTTCCATTCGCGGTAAGATTTGCGTCCCAGTTAAAACCGCTATTCGCGTCAACACCGTACTCTTCGCTACCACTAAAAGATTGATAGTTACCATTGAAGTTGGCCATGAAGTCAAAACTTTTATTCAACGTAAACTGCGAAATAAGCTCAACACCTGTGGCACGATTCCGACTAATATTACGGAATGTCGAATAGGTGACATTGGTACCAGCTGCTGCCGAATCAACTATCATCTCCACCACATCATTAGTTATTCGATGGTATACGGAGGATGTCAAATTCACTTTTCCAAAACGTTTACTATAAGCCAGCTCTAGGGAGTGAATGTCCTCTGGTTTAAGGTTTGGATTTCCTTGACGATAATTGACAGGATCAGAAATATCTAAGAATGGATTTACCTGCCAGCCCCGAGGTCGGTTAACCCGGCGGGTATAACTTAACTGCAAAGACGAACCTTCGGATAGTTCCTGTGTCAAATAGATACTTGGATAAATACGGAAATAATCTAACCGCCCTTTCGCAGACCGGTCTTCTGGTGCAAGATTCGGATCATGAGAAAGATATTCCGTATTTAAATACGCTTGCTCTGCCCGCAGACCTACCTGATAACCAAATTTATCACTCAGTTTATTCTGATAGTTGGCATAAAGTGCATGCACCACATCATCCAAATTAAAATCATTTGTTAAGTTATAATCCGGCTCATATGTGCCGCTAGCCGAAGAAAATGTATTAGAAAGTTGTTGTTCATCACTGTAACGTAGTGTTGTTCTATATCCCGTTTCAAGCTTTTGCTCTTTGCTGAAAGGAAGGACATAATCCACCTGGATATTGACATTTTTACCATCTTCATAAGTATCGTTAATCCGATTGGGGTCGATCACAATGGAAGGATCTGTAGCCGTTTGTTCAAAAGTTTGGATACCGTCTTCCTTACTGCGACCGTAAGAGACATTAGCGGTCAATTCCTCTCCTTCCCTTACAAACTCGCGTTTGAAATCGAAATTAAATTCGTATCCAGTATCGTCCTCGTTCTGATTAGTGTAACGCGGACTGGTTCCTATTACAGCTCCTGTAGGATCATAATATGTGTAAAACAGGTCCTCTCTCCGTGTATTATCCCTTAAGTTTATATTGGTTGAAAGGCCCAAAGTAGTTTTCTCATTTGCGAAAAAATCAGCTCCTAAACGAACCGTGTGGCTATTACCTTTTCTTCCGTTATCACTGGTATTGTATACCCTACTTCCGTCATTGTACCTATTGTCGTTAAACCCACTTCCTGGATTGTTTCTCCTTCTGAAGTCGTAGCCTCCAAAATAATTGAACTTTGTATCTCGGTAATTTAGATCTATCCCTCCATTATAATTATTATAGGAGCCACCTCCAACGCGAGCCATGCCGTTAAATCCTGTACGGATATTCTTTTTCAGAATGATATTAACGATACCACCCTGTCCTTCTGGATCGTATTTCGAAGAAGGATTGGTCATCACTTCAATCCGTTGTATCGAGTTAGCAGGTAACGACTCCAGTAAGCTATTTATATTGCTTCCTGCCAAAGCAGATTGTTTGCCGTCAATTAAGATTTTGACATTGGTTGACCCTCTTAAACCTACATTTCCATCCATATCTACTGATAGGGATGGAACATTAGCCAACAATTCCGAAGCATTTCCTCCCGCGCTTACAATACTTTGCTCAGGATTAAAAATCTTTCGGTCAATTCCCATTTGCATGGCAGGAGGAGTGCCTTCAATTACAACCTCTTTTAGCAAAGTGCTGGAGGAAGAGCTTAGCTTTATATTGCCAACCGCAAGAGCTTGCCCACTATTTAATTTAATTGTTCTTCGCTCGTATCCATTATATCCCACAAAACTAGCTTTAAGCATATAGACACCAGGTGAAATCCCTACAAATAAGAATTTACCCTTTTCGTCTGTTTGCCCTCCCTTGACAACTTGATTATTTTGTTGGCTCAAAAGGGTAACACTGGCAAAATCGATTGGTTCGTTGCTTAGCGAATCAACCACCACACCGCTAATATTAGCTAAGTCTTGTGCTTGCGCCATATTGTAGCAAAAAAAACCAATTAAGCATGCGATAATATTTCTCACAACAGGTAACTTCATTATATAATATTTGTTTTAGTTTTCTGACGGTGTCAAAAATAATATAATCAATTAGTGTATGACTGGCTTTTTGGTAACAAGATTAACCGGTAACACCAATATTACAGTCCTTTTTTGCACCAGCATTACATAAAATCCTAAAAACGGACTTTTTTATCCTCGATATAAAGTTTTGATAGAAAAATTAATCGCAAAAACAGCAAGAACCGGAGCTTTTCAAGAAGATGCAGTGTTCTCCTACCTTGTGTGCGCACCTGCAAGGTATGGAAGACTTCTAATTTTACCCCTGCTGGACCCTTTTATAGCTGCTCGGCAACAGCTCTCCGTTCTAATTAAATCCGCCTTAGTCAGCTGCGACTTGCAGGTGGATGCACTAACATTGTAGCAGCTGTCTACAGCGGGAGTTTATTCACCTCATATACACTTTCAGTCGTGTTCATGAGCTTCCTGCGGTCGGTTTTGCTACTTTCTTCGGACCTTTCCATGAAATGGAAAAGCTTGAATGCCTTTGAAAGCTAACAAATCATGAAAAATAAAGTAGATGAAATTAAAAGTTCTTTTTATTCGGCAACAAGAAATAAATAAAGGCAACTATTCTATGGAAGTCCTCCCAAGAAATTTACTTGACCGGAGAGCATTAACATTTTAAGAAAGAAGGTTAAATAATACGTCGGTATACAAAAAACAAAAGCAATTCTTTAGAAATGCCGAACTTAATAAAGGTTGTTACATAAAAGGATACTATTCAATGCTAACTGTTAAGCCCTGTTCTTTTAGTATCTTTCTATAAACATCCACTTCGGTAAAAGTTCCTTCTAATACCGCGCATTTCCCTTCAGTATGAACTTTCCATGCTATTTTTTCGGCTTGGCTTTCACTGTAATCAAGGTATTTCATGAGGCAATGAATCACATGATCGAAAGTATTGACTTCATCATTCCATAAAATTAAACGATGAAAGCTTTTTGTTCCTGCTAGAATTTCTTCTAGCGTAAAAGTTTCTTCTTGTGTTTGTGTACCGGCTATTATCATTTTTTAACTTCTATCCAATCTGTTAAACAACCTTTAGTACTTACCTCCCCTGGCAACATGGCGTCAAGTATTTATAGTTTATGATTTAAAGTTTAAGCAAAAGTACACAAAGCTTACAAAAATTAGAAATTTGAAGCCATTATAAAGCACCTTCATCTATGTTTTATTGCTATTTAGCTTTTTTTGTTTGTTCTGCAAGCACGTCCCACATTTCATTAGGGATGGCTTCCAGTGCACTAAACTGACCAGCCCCTTGAAGCCACTCACCCCCATCAATCGTAATGATCTCTCCATTTATAAACCCCGCGTAATCAGACATTAAGAATGCAGCGAGATTTGCGAGCTCTTGATGCTCTCCAACTCTTTTTAAAGGCACTCTTTTCTTAAAATCAAATTTCTCAGCCAAATCGCCGGGCAATAATCTATCCCAAGCGCCCTTGGTGGGAAAGGGGCCAGGTGCAATAGCATTATTTCTTATTCCATATTTACCCCACTCAACGGCCAAAGAACGTGTTAAAGCGAGTACCCCACCTTTAGCTGCTGCAGAAGGAACAACATAAGCAGAACCAGTAAAAGCATAAGTAGTGATTATGTTTAAGATGGAGGCAGGAATTTTCTCCTTTATCCAATATTTACCAAAAGTTAACGTGCAGTTTACTGTCCCTTTTAACACGATATCTATTACCGCAGCAAATGCATTAGCCGATAATCTTTCAGTCGGCGAGATAAAATTTCCTGCCGCATTATTTACTAAACCGTCAACACTTCCAAATTTTTCGATAGTGTTAGCCAATAACTGTTCAATATCTGCAATTTCGCGAACATCACATGCGACAGCCAAAACTTGTCCACCTGTTTTCTCCATCAGTTCTTTTGCAGTTTCATCAAGCACCTCTTGCTTTCTGCTGGCAATTACGATGTTCGCTCCAAGTTCTAAAAAGTACGTACTCATTGCTTTCCCAAGGCCTGTTCCTCCCCCAGTTACCACGATTGTCTTATTAATTAACGCATTATCTTTTAATGCCCCCATTTTATTATTCATCTTTACTTGTTTGTTTTAATTTGAGGTTATCAATAATTGTTTTGAGTACTGATCGTGTAGAGGGTGCCCACCATTGTTTTAAGACCATATCAATAGCGTCGGTTGGATCTTGATTAAAATGGGCTATCAGTTCTTTCCGCATGTTAAGTTTGCTTTGCTGTAACGTTTTCCAATTCAGATTAATATATTTCTTTATTTGCTTGTCAGCTTGCGTTTGCAATTGATTCTTTAATACCATTTCATCAATTAAGCCCACCTTTAGTGCGCGCTGTGGATCAAGCAAAGCACCTTCCAACAAAAAACGATAGGCTCTCGCCCTTCCTAGCCAAAAACTATATAAATCAAAAATACTGTCAGGAACAATAATTCCAACGGGAATTTCATTTAACCCAATTATATACTCTCCTTCTGTCATTATTCGATAGTCGCAACATAAGGCAAGTACACAGCCTCCGGCGGGGCTATGTCCTGCGATTGCGGCAATAGCAGGTTTACGAAAAGCCACGAACGTTCTTATGAGGTCTAAAAATTCAAACCAAAAATCCTTCATCTGTTTTTCATCGAAATCATAAAGCGCGATTAAGTCTAAGCCTGAACTGAAAAAACCTTGTTTGCCATATAATATAATCCCCCCGATACCTTCATCATTTTCAATCTGAATAAGCACATCTTTGAGCTCCTTTACCATTTTGTCATTTAATGCATTGGACGTTCCTCTATCTAACATCAAATGAGCTATCTGATCTTTTACTTCTAATTTTAAATAATCCATATATGTTTTTTCAGTATTTATTTTACTGTTATGTAGGTAATCGATCTGGCTAGATGTCCTTCTGTATCCAATCCTTCGACCACAATTTGATAAACACCCGGTTCGTCAGCAGTATAAAAGGCTACTTCGGCGGTCCCGTCGGCATTTGTCACCACATCGGGTTTCCAATAGATCGTAGATCGTAGGTCTTTCATTTCTGATTTCATTTCTTTCGAACTATAATCGGGTGCCGGGAACGTACGTATTTCATAAAATCCCTGCGGACTAAAAGTAGTAATGCCAGGCGTATATAAATCACTACTATAATTTCTTGGTTGATCTCCGCGCCTCGTTGTAATGATCAAAACACCCGCTCCTCCATAACTTCCATATATGGCAGTGTTACCGATGGTCCGCAACACTTCAATTGAAGCGACATCTGTTGGCTGTATAATACTTAATGCCGAGGCGTCCATATACACACCGTCAAGAATAATCTGCATAGGTCGATTTTGTGAACGTGTACTATACGGTATACCATTCCTAAAAATCACCCCCACTAGTCGTCCATTTAAACACACATCCAATGTTGGGCATCCATTAAAAAAAATCTCATCTCCACTAATTACTTGATCTGCTCTTCCGGCACCATTTAAATTTGCTGAATATTTAGCAGGATCCTTCTTTTTGTCTTTAATCTCTACCTCTTCTAATACAATACTTCGTTCCAAGAAGCCATATTTTTGAAGTTCTGAAAAATTCTTTTCTGCATTATCTAGATAATTACCTAAAGAACGATTAGCATCAATGGTTACATCTGGAGAGTTCTTGTTTTGTGACACCTGCTGACGGGGCACTTCATCCAGCTTAATCTCTACATTCTTTTTTCCGCGTGCGTCGCGTGCTTGTACAACAAAATTTGTACTATCATAAAAGATTATTTTATCGAAATTAAACCGTCCATCCGGTCCGGTTACGGTATCTAATACGGTAGAAATGTTTTGAGGAGATATCACCATCACTTTTGCCTTATCAACAGGTTCTCCGTTGGGTTTAGTGATCGTTCCACTGATGCGGATCTCTTTCTCAGATTGATACGATATCTCGGGGAATTCGCCTTTCTTTATCTCTTCCCAAAAAGAACGATCTGCAGTTTGCGTAAGCATCAAATTATCCAGCTGCCTTCTAATTATTGGACTATCCTCCTTAAAATAATAACCAGGTTTTTCAATGTACCCCTTGGTTTCTGCACTTAAAAGAAGGGATGAAAAAATGTTGGTTTCTGTTTTTGCGCTATCCGCCACTTTATCCATGTTCGTAACGGCTATAGAGAAGCTTCCAATTCGAGAAGAATCATTGATTCCCAGCGTCTTTATTGCTAAAGCTACCTGCTCTCTCCGCGTATAAATATTTTTGTTAGCCTTTACTTCAATGGGTAGAACATCCGTCTCATTTAAATTAAAAACGGCTCGTTCCGCTAGTAACTTCATCTTTTCATCAAACAGAGAGAAATGTATCACGCCTGAGGGGATGTTTTTCTTTGGAATATTTATAGCCATCTCTGCTTTGTTCAATTTACTTTTGGCTGCAAAAAATACCTGTCCACCATTTTGAACCACAATTGATAGGGATTGTCCGTTTACTAAATTTGGTGAAGCATTTATTTGCAGCCAAACAGCCTCTTTGAGGCTATTGTTAACAGCAATGGCAAACCCTTCGGCGGTAGAAGTTGGTAGATTCGTTTTTACCGTTTTACCGTTCCCAAAATCAACTATTGCTTGATATATCTTCCCTTCTTCCGGACTAAAAGATAAATTACCAATCCCGTTATGATCACTGGCAAAAGTTGTTACCTGTTGCCCAGCACTCTCAATTACTCCTTTAACGCTTACGCCTTTACCTTCTTCATTCAATGCCTTGAAACCTACTTTATTGGTTACATTACTTAGCAAAACACCTCCTTCAGGATAAAATTGCATAGACGCGCCGATGGCTTGTTTTTGAATAGGAATATACTTGACAACTGGCGGTTTATCAACGTTATCAATATTCAGCACAATAACACCCTGGTTAATATCAATCTTATCTTTACTTGTAAAATCAAGGCTTAAAACGCCCTGTCCATCAAAACGAGCTTTCTCCTTCGCCGAACTTTTAGGATCTAATCTTATTTCGTAATTTACCGCTCTATTCGAAACAGGCAAGCCATTAAGGTCCTTCAGATGGATAACGGCATGCCCCACTTTTCTCTTTTTCTCATCTTCACTATAAGTAAATTTGCTTGATGTTATCAAACCATTGGAAAAGCTGTTACCAATAACCAATGTCTTATCAAAAAACCTATCCTCATCAAAGTTTCTCATCCAATTAGTATATGCCCGAATGCGATAACTACCTTCCCGCAAAGTATCAGGCAATTTAAAGTCGCCCACTGCCAAGCCAGAAATCACCGGTAAACGCCTCGATTGTACTATCTCATTCTGATTATTAATAAGCTCAACATACATGATCTTACTAACCGCAGAAAGGAAATTGAACTGGCTAATGGTTACATAGGCTTTAAACCAAATATCCTCCCCAGCCACATAATATGGTTTATCCATGTGAAGATAAACCTTCTCTTGCGGGTATGTTTTTTGATACTTATCTAAATTATGAAGCAAACGATTGAGGGCCTCAGTGCTATCATTACTTTGCTGTGCAGAACTGATGTACTGAACCGACATTAAAATCAAGAAAAAAAACAATGATTTTCTCATGGTTGAAAGGCATCTAATTGCTTAATAAAACAACAAAACAAGCAGTAAATAGTTTAAGCTTATTTCATACAAGATACATTTTTTAACAAGAAAGCACAATAAAAAATCTATATTACTACCGTCGGCTTTCGAATGATGAGAT
>DATMSZ010000413.1:0-6189 GCA_035565175.1 Pseudosphingobacterium sp. | reverse complement strand
GCTGCCATGAAATGGCTAACGGATAAAACTCTTTAGAATAGGATTCTACTGGCTGATCCCATGGTATCTTACCGTACATTAACAAAAATTAATTGCCTATATTTTCGAATTATGCGATATTATATTGAAAACAAATCATGAAATTAAAATCCTGGATTTTTAGCATTATTATCCTGTGCGTAGTTGCCTGCACCTCAAAGAAAAATTTAATCCAGTATTCTAAAGACTACGTTGAAGTTGGTAAACTACTGAATACCGTCCAATTACCGTACACGTTAAAATTCAACAATCAAAACAAAGAATTACTGGTAGTTGGTTTCTCACACACATACGATATCAATAATCCTCAGTTAAATATTTTAAAAGAACTATTTCAAGAATTTAATCCGGATGTTGCGTTAAATGAAGGCGGGCAGATTACCAAGAAATTTAAAGACGAGAAAGAAGCCGTTACAGCTAATGGTGAACCAGGAATGCTAAAATATTTAAGCGATTTAAGCAATAAAGAGCTAATAAATGGTGATACGCCCGATTCAGTGGAATATAAAATAATGCTAAGCAAGTATTCCAAAGATGATCTGCTTTTATATTACATAATGGAGCGATTAATAGGTCCCTATTTATATGGTGCTCACCGGGATAAAAGCATTGAAGATCTGTACGAAATGGTAATACAGAAATGGTTTATTAACGAAGGCTTTCCTGTAGATGAAGATCTGAGGACTTTTGACGGATATAAGAAATTATACCACGCTAAAATTGGATATGATCTGGAACTTACTATTAATCCTGACATAGAACTTTTTGATTACGTTAACCCCGATTGTAAATACTGTTTAATAGGACGAACGTCCAAGATTCTAAGAGATTCTGTTTTACTTGAAAAAATAAATACTGAACTAAAAACGCATAATAAAGTTATGGTGGTATTTGGACATGGTCATATTTTAGCAATTGAACCGGCATTAAAAAAGATGATGGGAAAACAATAAGATTTCGTCCATTGTTCTAATTCTTTTTGTTTCCTTGGCCAATCTTATATCCCAATATCTCCCTATTTTGCTGTATTGGTGGATGTTTTATCTTATTATTAAGCTCATCGAGATACTGGAATACGAGTTCAATGTTCTTATTATTGTTATCTAAGGAGCGTTTGATTTTTTCGATTTCGAGGCGGATGTCGGTATTATCCATAAGTATTTGACGGAGTTTAGTGAAGATTCTCATAATCTGAATGTTAACAGCAATTGCTTGTGGGCTGTTGAGCACGCTTGACAGCATGGCTACACCCTGTTCTGTAAAAGCCATAGGCAAATATTTCGCATGTTCCCCGTGCTTTAAGGTGCCAAATTGGCTCCTTAACATGCGGTATTCCTCTTTGGATAATTCAAACATGAAGTCTTCGGGAAACCGTTCAACGTTCCGTCTGACCTGTCTTTTCAACTGCTTTGTTTCTACGTTGTATAAACCAATAAACCTCCATAATGCCGGTGCGATAGATGTTTCCAAAGGTTCAATTCCAATGCTCTGATAATTACTTTGGCATGCATTGAATATCAGAAAGTATAATTGGATATCAGAAAGTATAAAGGAAAAAGCTTTTCAGATAAATGATCTATTTCGTATATATCGTAGTTTTGAAGAATCTTTTACAATTAATGATCACCGAAAGAAACCTTGATGATGATGAAATTCAGCTTATGCCTTTCTGCCTGTTTATTTTGTTTTCAGCTTGTATGTGGTGCTATTGACGTTAAGCTTAAAGGAATTGACCATAATCCAGTTGCGAAAACAATTACCTTGAGCACACCGGATGGCAAGCTGGCCATTGTGATTGAGTATGCTCAGGGCTGTGTCATAAAAAAGCTTGATTTAAATGGTAAAAATAAGCTAGCTCACTCAGGAGTATATACCGGATTTTGTGCACAAAACAAGACCTTTTCTTCGGCAAATAGACAACATAAAGTCCGTGTTACAGAAAATGCAGACGGTATAGTTTTAAGCGATATTCACTTTGGCGGGACTAATTTAGGTGTTGATGAAAAATGGGATTTTAGATTGGAGGACAACAGCATCGTGTGGGAGATTACCAGAACCTATGACCAGGATACGCAAATAGAAGAACTATCATTGCCAAAATGGAATTTTTCGAACCTTTCCACCTGGAAAGGTGGGATTTTCGACAATGGGGGAATGGTATGGTGTAAATATCTGAAACAGAAGAACGATACATATGGTGTGCATACCGGTGGCGTTACCTTCTGGAATGAGCATTCACCGGACGCACTGCGTATAGAAGCCAATGCAGCAGCAGGACAAAAGCTAGCAGCGAAATATTCGCACGGTGAAAACGGCACCTTTGCCGTCACACAATCAGTCAGCGAAAAGCCTTTGCAACAACGCTACCATTTGAGCCGTTTTGTGTCGCAGAAAGCAGATGTTTTTGCTCCGGTGGAAGTGAAAAAGGGTACGGTCAGTATAACGCTTGCGCTAAAATATGTGGATTATCTGAAAGAATATTCAAGGGGTGAATTGCCGGGTATCGATGCGGATGCCGTGCGCGAACTGATGAATACCACAGGTCGATATGGTGTAGTCGACAATAACATTGTTGGAGCAAACGGCTGGCTCACCAATTGGAAGTGCCTGCACGAACCGTTTTTTGCCCAGATAGGAATGGCCTTAAATGATTCAAATTATGTTAAAAACATGTCCGCAACCTTAGATCAAGAACGGGATCAGGCTATGCTGCCGGACGGACGCGTGTTGTCACGTTGGCATAATACGCCCGGTGACGAAATACCGGGCACCTATAATACAGAAACAGGCTATTACGAAGCCAAGTGGGGGTACACCGTGGATTCACAAACAGGCTATGTTATCAATACGGGAGAACAATTTGCATTGAATGGAGATATAGATTGGCTACGTGGCCATCAATACAGCTGTGAAAAGGCACTTGATTGGCTGATTAAGCGCGACTCCAATCAGAATGGGATCTTTGAAATGATGAATAATGGGGTGGGTGAGCAAACAGCAAGTGACTGGTTGGATATCGTGTGGGCAAGTTTTGAAAATGCCTTTGTGAACGCACAGTTATATGAAGCGCTGATACGCTGGTCTGCATGCGAGCGCACACTGGGCAACCCGCAGAAGGCGGATTATTATGCCGGTGTAGGGCAGAAGTTGAAGGAAGCCTTCAATAAACCTGTGGAAGAAGGTGGATTCTGGCTGCCGGCTAAAAAACAATACGTATATTGGAGGGATCGGGATAGTTCCGTGCATGGAGACAACCTGGTGACCCCGGTAAATTTTGCGGCGATCGCTTTCGGAATATGTGATGATCCGGAACGGATAGCCTTAATCTTGGATCAGATCGAAGAACGATCGGAGGCCGAAAAGCTTTTTCACTGGCCTTTGTGCTTTGATTCTTTCAAACAGGAGGAGGTAAGTGATGACAACTGGCCTTTTCCCAAATATGAGAATGGTGATATATTCCCAACATGGGGGTACTTAGGGGTGAGAGCTTATGCTAAATATGACAAGGACCTCGCCTTAAAATATATACGCAATATCCTTGAACAATACAAAAAGGACGGCCTTTCATCACAGCGGTATCGCAGAGCTACCCAACTTGGTTTAGGCGATGATATTCTGTCCGGTATCTGCACCGGTATTACCGCCCTTTATAGAGACATCTATGGCCTCCGCCCCGAATGGAATAGGATGGGCTTGGAGCCGAATATGATCGCTTCATTAAATGGTACAAAATTCCCCTATACCCTTCGAGGAACGACCTATCAGGTTGAATTGCATGTAGACGACTATCAGCTTTCATCCGAAGGCTTTTCTGTCAGGGTAAACGAGTCGTTCGGCGCGATGAAAACAAAAAATACCCTTCGTTTTTATCCACATAACAGGGAAGAGGTAATGATGGATATGGAAGAGCTGGCAGGGCGCCGCATTGATCTGGTGGTCGACCTTTGGAAAGACGACGTATTTTCCTGGTGTATAGCATCGTCAGGCGAATATAAAATGACGCTTAAGGGATTACCGCGGGGGGTAGCCTACGAGTTGTGGATCGATGATCAAGTTCAGCACGTACAAACCTCCGAGGAAGGCCTTCTTTCACTTAATCGGATTTGTAAAGCAACCACCCGTTTTGTCCTTAAGAAAGGAGTTTAGTGCCGGATATGTTTCATTCCATATTCTAATATTTTTCAAAATGGATGTAAAAATCTTCAGTCCGTTATGGGGGCACGAACATTTGGAATATAGAACGTTTCCTGAAAATATAAGCACATTATGATGGATATGATTTGTGGATACCGCGCATAAAGCGGAGAAGCATCTGTTTTTGATTTTCTTCCACTTTGCTATTCAAGGCATGGTTTTGCCACTTCAAACCTGAATTTGATCACTTCGCCCGATTGCTGACTGTAAGATGTCAGCGGTAGTTTACATTTGTAGCCTAAATATGAATTATTAATTTTAATAATACCACTTCGAATATCCATGACTAAAAGCCCCATCATTTTTCATATACATTCTATTTATTCCTGCAATCGTTATAAAAGACAAATATCCTATGGGAAAAATTAATATCCTCACCACAGCTATTGCAGCCTGTTTTATTTTATTTTCCGGCTGTAGAAAAACAAATGATCTTCCCTCTGCCCCGGATTTAGCCGAAGTGGAGCCCGGTCCCTGCAATACTCCCCCTCTACGTCTCTGGCTTTTTCAACAGTTTGTTAGTTGGGGTAAAGAGCCAACTATCATTGCAGCCAGTGAGGAGCTACAAATGTCAAACCTGGCTAATTTTTACGCATTGCATTTTGAAAACAGTGCTGAAAACCAGTATTTTGGAGTTAATGGTGAATATACCGATCAGGTTAATAAAACCTTCACAGATCTGAAACGCTTTTGGAATATCCGGTCCATTAACGTCATCAAGGTTGCATCGCATGGTTCTATGTTGCAAGATCAGAGTAAAGTTTTTGAAATGTATAAAAGCGTTTACGGCTATAGTGATGACAAAGCAAACCACTACGCCGACTCGATAGCCACTTTACTTAAAAAGTATCCGCAGTTCCTCAATGGAGACCATCCCGCTTTTACTTTTAATCAATTTGCTATACCCGATACAACCATTGCTAATGTTGGTCAAATTCCGGCTAAAATTATTATTGGAGACGGATTATTACAGGGTTTCGCTGCACTTGGTTATGGAGATAATGCGCCGCAGGCAATTCTGGCCCATGAGTTCGGACACCACATTCAATATGATTTGGGGATCTTAAAAACGGGCATGAAACTAATCCCAAAAACCTCCCGCCGCATAGAATTAATGGCAGATGCCTATGCCGCATACTTTTTGGCGCACGCTAGGGGAGCAGCTATGCAGTCAAATGATGTGGAACAAGTTGCTGAGGTTTTTTTTAATACAGGTGATTGCGATTTTGCGGTCGATTCGCACCATGGTACACCTCATCAAAGAAAAGCTGCTACCGAATGGGGATATAGTCTGGCCAAAAATACATATAAACAGGATCACATTTTACCAACCGAAGAATTCGCGAGATTGTTTGACGCAGAATTGAATAATATCGTCAAAAAATAACTTTCTATAGCTTTAAAAAGTCCTCTTACATGGAGACTATTAAATGCCTCGCTTGCAGGAATTCTATTTTGATTTAGTAAAATCAACCAATACTTAATACAAAAAAGGTGCAAAAAAGAATTTATTTTTGAATGAACATTCAAAAATAATTCCTACCTTTGTATCATCATGCCGAGAGTAATAGAATTTAACGAGCAAAAAATAATTTCCAAAGCGCTACAGGTGTTCTGGAAGAAAGGATATCATGCAACTTCGATGAAAGATTTGGTAGAAGCTACCGGGCTAAATCCTGGAAGTATCTATAATACTTTTGGAAACAAGCATGACTTATTTTTGGCCTGTCTCAAGGATTATCTGAACCCCATTTATGCATACGATTTGAAGCAAAAGGAAACACAGAAAAATCCGCTGGAATTACTTCGTGAATTTTATATGGAGGTTGCTACCAATTCCGTACTAAGCCAAGACTCCTGCCTTTCAGTTAAAAGCTCTTTCGAACTCGCGGCTACAGATGATAAAACGCATCAGGTGTTGAAGAACAGTATGGATAAATTGTTCGAGATCTTCGA
>DATMSZ010000412.1:0-3664 GCA_035565175.1 Pseudosphingobacterium sp. | reverse complement strand
ACACTAAATTCCACTTAATTTTTGAAAATATTGACCTATTTAGGTTATGTTAGCATAAGATCTAAAACAAGAAATCTTTTAGAAATAAAATCAATATTAGGAAAATATTGAGAATATAAAGGCATTAAAGCTGCATTATTTACGAAAACGATGTAGTAATAATCTTGTTATACTACACTGGTTTGCGACGTAATACAGTGTATTATTTACTTCTTATGGCTTCAACAGGATCTAGTCGGCTGGCTATCACCGCGGGAATTATTCCTGAAATGAGACCAATGGTAGTTGAAATAAAAATTGCTAACACAACCTCATCGAGATGTACTACAACGCCAATACCCGCAGCAATTTTTAAGATAAACGCAAGTCCGTACACTACTAGAAGCCCCATTAAACCTCCTATAAGACACAAAGCTACCGCCTCTATTAAAAATTGAGAAAGAATAAAAAAGTTCTTTGCACCTAAAGATTTTTGTATACCTATAATGTGCGTGCGTTCTTTTACAGACACAAACATGATATTTGCGATACCAAAACCTCCCACCAGTACGGATAAGATTCCAATACAAAATCCTGCTGTATTAACCATTTTAAACATCGTATCCAATTGCGCGGTTATAATGGTCGTTTGGTTCAGCGCGAAGTCGTCTTCTTGTGTAGGACTTAATCGATGTATGGATCGTATTAAACCTCTCAGCTCGCTCTCTACTTCATCTAATGACACACCGTCAATTGCATTAACTACGATAGAGGGCCCAAAACTTCTTACATTGATAACATTTCGGGCAAAGTTGAGCGGCACTACAGCGATATTATCTAAAGATACATCGATTAGCATTCCCTCTCCCTCTTCTTTAAAAACACCGATAACTTTCAGTCGCCTTCCCAGCGCCTGGATAGTTTTGCCTATTGGATCGGCATTTGGAAACAAACCTTTTGCAATAGTGGAACCGATAATTGCAACAGGGGTTCCACGCTCGGATTCACCATCTGTAAAATACCTGCCAGATTGAAATTCTAAATTTCTAATTTTATAAAAATCCTTTGATACCGCACTTATATATACATTTTCAACGTTGTTATTCAAATATTTAAGCGTTTTATCTGAAACACCCACATCAAGGGCTATGCCATCGGCCAGCGTCATTCGTTGCTGAAGTAATTCGAAGTCGCGTATAGTAGGCTCTGGTCGGTTCACATATTTCCACCAAGGATAATCGCCCCCTCCCCCCCAAGGCCATTTTTGAATATAAATTGACCGACTTCCTAATTTTTCTACACTACTTTCGAGATTCGCTCTTAAGGTATTAACGGCAGAAAATATACCAATGATTGTCATAATACCGATCGTTACTCCCAGCAATGAGAGAAAAGTACGTGTTTTATTTTCACGTAAAGCGGAAAACGCAAATCGAAAGCTCTCTAGAAGTAGTTTCAGAAAAATCATACAAACGTAAGACTCCAAAAGACGATAAAGGTTACAGCAATTTATTTTTTTTAATAGCAAAAACCGCTAAAAAGACACGCGTATATTTATACGCATAAAGCAGTGTTATATTCATCTTTTTTTTGTAAATTTGCGCGCTAATTTATTAGCTTATAAAAACTAGGGACAACATTTTACAAGCCCTTTTGTTATATCATGTGGATTAAAAATATCCACATACATACTAAGAAAACAAGATACATCTAAAATACACAAAACATGAAGTTATCTCAATTTAAGTTTAATCTACCTGATTCTTTAATTGCCCATGAGCCTTCCGAGACAAGAGACGAGGCACGTTTAATGGTTCTTGATCGTAAAACTGGTGCTATAGAACATAAAATCTTTAAGGATGTATTGAACTATTTTGATGAGCATGATGTCATGATTCTCAATAACACAAAAGTTTTTCCAGCAAGACTGTATGGCAATAAAGAAAAAACTGGTGCTACCATAGAAGTATTCCTTTTAAGAGAACTAAACAAAGAACTACGTCTTTGGGATGTTCTGGTTGATCCTGCAAGGAAAATTCGGGTGGGCAACAAACTCTATTTTGGAGATAATGATTTACTGGTTGCTGAAGTTGTAGATAATACAACCTCTCGCGGGAGAACCATCCGTTTCCTTTTTGATGGTACCGATGACGAGTTTAGAAGAAACATAGAAATATTGGGTGAAACCCCACTACCTAAATATATTAAACGCAGACCGACTCCGGAAGATAAATTTAGATACCAAACAATTTTCGCAAAAAATGAAGGTGCTGTTGCAGCGCCAACCGCTGGTTTACATTTCAGCAGAGAATTAATGAAAAGGCTTGAGTTAAAAGGAATTGAATTTGCCGAAGTTACACTACATGTGGGATTGGGCACATTTAGACAGGTTGAGGTGGAAGATTTAACAAAGCATAAAATGGATTCGGAGCAATTCATTATTGAACAAAAAGATGCGGATATAGTAAATAAAGCAATTGCCGACAAAAGACGTGTTTGTGCAGTTGGAACGACCTCAATGCGCTCTATAGAGTCGGCAGTATCTGCTAATAAAACGTTAAAACCAGCAAATGATTGGACAAGCAAATTCATATTTCCTCCATATGACTTTAGCATCGCAAATAGTATGATTACCAATTTTCACACGCCCGAATCTACATTACTCATGATGATTTGTGCTTTCGGCGGTTATGAAAACGTTATGAATGCTTATGAAGTTGCCGTAAAAGAGAAATATCGCTTTTATAGCTATGGAGATGCAATGTTGATCATATAACAAAACTTTTTAGGATAGATTGATAACAAGATCTATCCTATTTAATTGTTATCAATTATGATTAACAGATTTGTAATTATTGTCGGCGGCGGTTCGGGAACCCGCATGCAAAGCAAAGTTCCCAAACAGTTTATGCTATTAAATGGCCTACCTGTTCTAATGCACACCATAAAAGCATTTGCTAATAATGATTCAAATCCAACTGTAATTCTTGTATTAAACAAGTTATACGAAGGAGATTGGGATAATTTATGCAAGGAATATGCTTTTAATGCCCCGCATAAAGTGGTATATGGAGGAACAACTCGATTCGATTCTGTTAGAAATGGTTTAAACTATCTACGAACCTCTTTTGGAGATCTCGATCAGTCCCATATTGCCATCCATGACGGAGTACGTCCTCTTGTTAGCCAACAACTTATAAATGATGGTTTTAGCCTATTAGCAAATCATCGAGCGCTCGTTAGTGCAATCCCTAGTAAAGACTCGATAAGGATTAAAGATAATGCAAAGGAAGCATCAATAGCGATAGATAGGAACACTGTATTTTTGGTTCAAACACCACAATTTTTTTCCGGAGAAATTCTATTGAGAGCTTATAACCAAGAATACAATGAACGTTTCACTGATGATGCTTCCGTCGTTGAAAATGCAGGTTACCCCATCCAAATCATCCCTGGAGATCATCGAAATATTAAAATAACATTTTCGGAAGATTTATTATTAGCAGAAGCATTGATTAGGTCTTCACGCTAGGCCGCTCCTCTTATGATTCTGAGTAATATTGCTATAACGGCAATTACTAGTAACACATGAATAATTCCGCCCTGCGCGTATCCCCCAAAAAAGCTAATAGCCCAGATAATAACTAAGACCACTGCAATTAAATACAATAGATTTCCCATAATA
>DATMSZ010000411.1:0-12600 GCA_035565175.1 Pseudosphingobacterium sp. | reverse complement strand
GTTTTGCATATGATATGTAAAATATTTTCACAGATCATTGTTTACTTTGAAATTTCCTTTGCATTTTTTAATAATAGCTCTATTTTTACGGCAATGATCGGGAACGTTTTCAGTCAACTTGAGATTTCCTTAGACCATTATAAACAAGTCAGCAAAGAATGTATAAAGGATATAATCATCCGGATAGGTTGAATTTTATCAATTAATGATTATTGCTGAAGCAATAAATTACAGTTTACCAATTAAAAGAAAACAATTATGTGTTGCAGTTTAAGAACAGTGCCTTAAAGATTCTACCCAATAACAGCATTGAAGTTTTCAATTGTCTGTTAAAACAAAGGGATCAAATGCCTTAGACATCCAATTATTTAATAACCATTAAAACCAGTCGAATGAAAAAGAAGAATTTTATCAGTTCTTTGCTATGTTCTATTTTAGTGTTGAGCACGTTATGTGTTTATGCACAAAACAGTAATATAACAGGTAAAGTCCTGGACGAAAAAAACGAGCCACTTCCGGGCGCATCTATTCAAATTAAAGAATTAAAAAAATCAGTAGGAACTAATACCGATGGAACCTTTAGTATAGCAGGACTTGCAAACGGACGTTTTACGTTAGTTGCCAGTTACATTGGGTATGTGCAACAAGAAAGAGTTGTTACCGTTTCTGGCGCATCAGCTTCAGTAGTTTTTACGATGCAACCCGATGCACAAGGCTTAGATGAGGTAGTTGTAGTAGGTTATGGTACGCAAAGAAAGAGTGACCTTACGGGAGCTGTGGCATCAGTGGGTGCTAAAGATTTCAATAAGGGGCCTTTGGTTGCTGCAGATCAATTGATACAAGGTAAAGTATCAGGTGTGCAGATGATTAATAATAGCGGGCAGCCAGGTGGGGCTACAACCGTGCGTATTAGGGGTAACTCGGCCGTAACAGGTACCGGTCAGCCGCTTTATGTGGTAGACGGAGTTGCTTTAGACGGTAGATCTGCTAGACCGAACCAGAGTGGAGGTATTGGAACCAGTCCTGGCGGAAATCCACTAAGCTTTATTAATCCCGCAGATATTGCCTCTATGGAGATTCTGAAAGACGCTTCGGCAACGGCTATTTATGGTTCGCGGGCGGCATATGGAGTCGTATTGGTAACCACAAAAAGGGGACAATCTGGTGCTTTGAAAGTAGATGTAAACTCTTCTGCAGGTATTAGCAATATCATGCGCAAAATTGATATCCTTGATGGCAACCAATATCGGGATGCGCTTAACAAATATGGATTGACGACTGGAGATTTTGGGGATAACGTTGATGCGCTAGATGCGATCTTAAGAACAGCATATAATCAAAACCATAGTCTTTCTTTAAGTGGCGGCGGTGAAGATAATAAATTCCGCGCTTCTTTTGGTTATCAGGACCAGCAAGGTATCATTGAAAAAACAGGCTTTAAACGCTATAGTGGCGCGTTTAATGGTAATTTTAAAATGCTGAAAAGCAAAAAATTGGGCTTGGATGTAAGCCTCCTTGCTAATCAGAATAATGAGAACATTGCACCGATTGTAACGGATGCTGGTGCAACAGGAAGTTTATTAACACACGCATTGGCCTGGAATCCAACCCGACCACTGCGCAATGAGGATGGAAGTTTAGCGATTGAACGCGGCAATATCATTAATCCATTGGCGATGTCGGAGGCATATAATGACCGGTCTAACGTGAGTACAATTTTAGCGAGTTTATCTCCTTCGTACAAGTTTAATGACTGGTTAGAATATCGTATGTTATTGAGTGTTAATTATAGTAGGGGAGAACGCCGATCATCCACACGCAGTTTTATCAATATTCCAAGCATTCAGGCTGAGCCTGCAAATAATTTTCCAGGTGGTTATGCGAGTGTCGCAAACAATGAGCTAATAACAAAACAATTGACCCATACGTTGTCCTTCAATAAGGAAATTGCATCAGACCTGAACTTGAATGCTGTGATTGGCTATGAATATATGGATTTCATCAATAGGGGCACTGATATGAATGCGCGTGGTTTCGGAGATATTCAGGTAGATTATACTGACGTGATGCAGGCTACCGCACCCGGGAATAGAAATTTGAACTCCTTTAACGATCCTACCACACAACTTCAATCTTATTTTGGCAGAGCCACATTTAATTTTAAAGATCGTTATTTATTAACAGCAACCGTGCGTATTGACGGTTCAACTCGATTTGGAGAAAATAACCGCTATGGAACCTTTCCTTCTTTTGCGGGGGCATGGAATATGAAGAATGAAGATTTTTTGACAGACGTTAGTTGGTTGAATCAACTGAAGCTGCGAGCTGGTTGGGGTAAAACAGGTAACCAAGAGTTCCCATCTGGCTCATCGCAACGTCGGTACTCAATTGGATTTGGAGGTGGCGCCCAAACAAGGCCGATAAATAACAATGAGAATTTAGATTTGCGTTGGCAGTCAGACGAACAAATGAATGTGGGAGTGGATTTTGGTTTATTTGGTGGACGCCTTAGCGGAACAGTGGATTACTTTAACAAAAAGACGACTGATTTACTTTTTCCGCAAACGCCGCAGTATCCCGCGTCTCCAGATGCTTCTATTACTTGGATAAATTTACCAGGGGAAGTGATCAATAAAGGGATTGAATTAAATTTAAATGGGATAATTGTAGAGAATGATAATTTCCGATGGGATTTAGGAGCGAATGCGACTTTTGTTAGTAATAAAGTACGCAATTTAGGAGAAAATGAAATTATCAGGACGGGTAGTTTAAGTGGGCAAGGACTAAGTGATGTTACAGTAGAGGTTATACAGAATAATTATCCACTGTTTGCCTTTGTTACACGAGAGTATCTGGGTTTAGATAATGAAGGTTTTTCACAGTATACAGATGACGGTTTCGTGTTTTATCGCGTAGGAAATCCTAATCCGAAGGTACTATTGGGCATCAGTACAGCAGTAGATTATAAAAAGTTTTCGTTTTCTGCTAATCTAAATGGCGCACTCGGACAGGATATTTATAATAACACTGCCAATGCCGTACTGCCTATTTCTAACTTAGGCTCTAGAAATATTGCTGCTGATTTAATGAATTCGAGTATACTCGAATCGCCTGCCAATCCGATAGCGGCGTCGTCTCGTTATATAGAAAATGGAAGCTATCTAAAGTTGGCCAATGCCACACTGAGTTATAGAGTTGGTGATATCGGTAGCTCAATTAAGAACTTAGGCGTTTTTGTAAATGGTCAAAACCTATTTGTGATCACCAAGTATAAAGGTTTTGACCCAGAAGTTAATGTCAGTAAATCGGTAAATAATGTGCCTTCTTCGGGTATAGACAATGTCACATACCCATCTGCACGAACTTTTAATTTAGGTGTTAACTTCTCTTTATAATTTAACAAATCAGGATATCATGAAATTAAAAAATATAGCAATCTTATTATTTACAGTCAGCGCATTTACTGGATGCACTAAACTGGAAGAAGATCTTCACGGGCAGATTGGTTCGGGCGGAGTTGGGAGTGACGATGTGCCCGCATTATTAAATGCAACCTATGTTGCCCTTCGTAATCCTTATTATGGACCTTATGGTTGGTGGGCGCTTCAGGAATTTCCCACAGATGAGGCCATGGTGCCAACCAGAGGGGGAGACTGGGACGATAATGGAGCATGGCGCGCACTTCATTTACAGCGTTGGCAATCAGATCATACGCGCATTCACAGCGTGTTTAAGGATGTATTAGGAGTTAGTTATGCTGCTACGGATATTCTTCAATACAATCCAACACCTTCTCAGGAAGCTCAGGCTCGTTTTCTCCGAGCTTTTGCTGAGTTCTCGATCTTGGACGGTTGGGGACAAGTACCTTATCGCGATCCTGGTGAAAATGTAACCCAAAATCCCAGAGTGCGACAAGCTCAAGAAGAAATTGACTACTTAATTTCAGAGTTGAACGAAGTTAGAGATGACCTTCCCACTGAGCGAGTTGATCGAGTATCGCAAGATGCTGCCCGTATATTGTTGATGAAAATATATCTTAACAAAGGAACATTTTTGAACCGACAAGCACCTACCTTTGCTAATGAAGATCTACAGGAGGTAGTAAGATTGGCAGATGAAATCATTAATAGTGGTAAATATAGTTTGATAGATAACTATTTCTTGAATTTTGCTCCGAATAATGGCCAGTCGACGACAGAGAATATTTTTACGGGTGAAAATATTGGTGGTGAGAGTTCTGCAACCGGGATGACCAATATGTGGGTGGCAACGCTGCACTATAATCAGAATCCTTCTGGAAATAACGGATTTTGTACCTTGTCAGATTTTTACGATAAATTTGAAGAAAATGATGTTCGTCGTGGTGGGGATTATCCGGGAGTCACTAGTGTAAGTGGTGTTCGTGTCGGTTTTCTAGTAGGTCAGCAGGTGAATCAAAATGGCGTAAATTTAACAGATCGAAGGGGTAATCCATTAGCCTTTACCCCAGAAGTAAGCATCATCGAAAGAGATCAGAATCATCTGGAAGTAGCTGGCATACGAGTTATCAAGTATCCGATTGACTACGCGAATGGCTCAACTAGTTTACTGAACAATGATTGGGTTTTCTATCGTTATTCAGATGTACTATTAATGAAAGCAGAAGCATTGTTACGTTTAGGGCAGTCTGCTGAAGCGTTAAATTTAGTCAATCAAGTGAGAACGAAAAGAGGGGCTACTGCGTTTACGGAATTAAATGAAGACTTATTGCTAGATGAGTTGGGAAGAGAGTTTTTCTGGGAAGGACACAGAAGAACAGACCTAATCAGATTTGGGAAATTTTTGGAAGCTTGGCAGGAGAAACCGGCATCAGATCCGAAGAATCTGCTGTTCCCAATTCCACTAAATCAGATAGGAAACCCGAATTATACACAAAACCCAGGTTATTAATGAAAATTTCAAGGAGGGAAAACTAAACCCTCCTTGAATTAATGGATAAGATTATTTAGTATTATTGATTTCTTGTTGCTCACGGAGTTTATCAACATTGTTTTGATCACCAAAATTTTCGGTTTTTTGAGTGAAATCATCTAACAAACCTCCAATTGCATCAAGGTTATCCGCAGTACGTTGATGAATCTCCGGTAAAACTTTTTCTAAGTTGTTGTCATTTAATTCAATGTTATCGACTTCTATTTTACCAATTTTTTCGAGTACAGCTTGTTGGCTGTTCTTTAAATCTTCCAACTGACGGACAATTTTCTCCATCAATTCAAACTTCTTTAATTTGTCCATATGATCTTTTCAACTGATTTCAGTATATAACAGTTTATTTTACTGCTTTGTTTTGGCAATTGTTGAAGATAGCAGTGATTTCTACCTGTCCGCTTTTGTCTTTATCTTTAAATATTAATAATTGAAGTATGAGTCAAGTAAATATAAAAAAATTAGCAGCAGCGCTGGGGCTTTCTACTTCTACTGTTTCAAGAGCCTTTAGAAACAATAATGATATCAACCCGCAAACCAAAGAGCGTATTCTGCAAATGGCAGAAATATTGGGTTATTCGCCTAATATTTATGCAAGCAACCTTCGTGAATCAAAAAGTAAAACAATAGCCATTATTATTCCTGAATTTGGTAACAATTTCTTCTCCCAGGCAATTAAAGGTATTGAACAGCAGGCCCGTGCCAATGGATATCATACACTTATTTATGTGACAGAAGACGATGTGAATCAAGAAGCTGCTTTCGTTCGCGCGCTATGCAATGGGCGGGTGGAGGGTATCGTAATGTCTGCTTCCGGAGAAGGATTCAAACATTCGCATCTGGCCATGTTAAAGGAAAAAAAAATTCCGTTGGTTTTCTTCGATAAATGTTATGAAGATGTTGAAGCTACCTGTGTAACGGGTAATGATTATGACAGCAGTTACGCTGCAACTCGACATCTTATAGAAAACGGTTGCAAACGCATCGTTTACTTGGTGGTCAATAAGAAAATTTCCATTGGAAAAATACGTATGCAAGGATATCATGATGCATTAAGGGACGCCGGTTTTCCTTATGACGAAGAGCTTGTAATCGAATGTACAAACGATAAAGAGGAGATCTATGCAACATTAAAAGATGCAATGCATCAATTAAAACCTGATGGTGCATTTGCTTCTGTTGAGCGCCTTGCCATGGCTAGTTTGCGGTTATGCCATAATGAAGGAATAAATATTCCGGAAGATCTTAAACTAATTTGTTTTTCCTGCCTGGAAATAGCCGATCTGCTTAACCCACCGCTAAGCACTGTTAAGCAACCGGCGTTTGAAATGGGAGAGAAAGCTGCTGAAGTTCTTTTTGACGCATTATCTAAAAAAGACGTGGCTACGAAAAAGGAACTAATTTACCTCCCATCCATTATAATACCTCGAAAATCGAGTACTTTAAGTGTTTAGATTTTTGTATAACAATAAAGTTGTGTTAAACGTCTTTACAGTTTTTATTAGAAAAACCATTTCAAGAAGATACTGTTAACCTTATTCTTCAGGAACGTTACCGCATCCTCGCTGCCAAGCTGAGAGATGAAGACGGGTAGCCGGATGACCATTGTTGGGGGGTAGGAAAATGGTCATCATACACATCTAATTTGGAAATAAGATAGTTCGTTTTAAAGTCACAAAAGAGAAAATTTTGGTTGGGAATAAATCCTTGAAGAGCTATCGCTCGTGCTGAATGGGACAAAGTGAAATTGGCAACGAAAGGAACGTATAAATCTAACTTCAATCCAAAAACACAAGCGTTTTAAAATTGCACGATTATTTTAAGAATCTTCATAAATTTAAGACGAAAATTTAATCATGGCCAATAAACCAAAACCTCTTTTAAATACCGTACAAATTATTAATATGAGCCTAGGATTTCTTGGAATCCAAATTGGTTTTGCATTGCAAAATGGAAACGCATCTCGTATTCTTCAAACCTTCGGTGCGGGTGTTGAACACCTGTCAGTATTCTGGTTAGCAGCTCCTCTCACAGGTATGATTGTTCAGCCTATTATAGGTCACTATAGCGACAGGACCTGGACTAAAATGGGTCGGCGGCGGCCCTTCTTCCTATCAGGCGCCATCTTTACTTCTTTAGCACTTGTTTTAATGCCTAATGCTGCGGTATTGACAACAATTCTACCACCTCTTTTGATAGGTGCGGGTATGTTAACGATGATGGATGCGTCTATAAATGTTACGATGGAGCCTTTCCGAGCTTTAGTGGCAGATAATCTATCGAACAGTCAGCGTACCAAAGGGTTTTCTATACAAACATTTTTAATTAGTATCGGCGCTGTTGTAGGTTCTTGGCTCCCCTATATGTTAGCGGAATTTATTGGAGTTTCCAAAATTGCTAAAGAAGGTCATGTGCCTAACAATGTAATCTTTTCTTTTTATATAGGAGCAGCGGTTTTAGTTCTAACCATCATTTGGACCGTGGTTAGCACGCGGGAGTATCCACCTGAAGAGTTATCATCTTTTTCTGAAAAAGAGGTGGAAAAGGGGGCGAAGAGCTCAGCCTCTATCTTGTCCGATTTTAGAAATATGCCTGCAGCTATGAAGCAGCTTGGGGTAGTGCAGTTTTTTTCTTGGTTTGCTTTATTCTCCATGTGGGTGTTTACCACTCCAGCAGTTGCAGAACACATTTACAAAATAAAGCCTGGAGATTCTACTTCTATGAGTTTTGCTGATGCAGCTAATTGGGTAGGGGTGTTATTTGGGATATATAATGCTATTTCGGCTATTTACGCGCTTACTCTTCCCTTTATTGTCAAACGGTACGGCCAGCAAAAAACGCACGCTATATCGTTGACGTTAGGAGGCCTATCATTATTGTCTATATTTTTTATATCTGATCCATATATTTTGATTTTGCCAATGGTGGGTATAGGTATGGCTTGGGGAAGCATTTTATCGATTCCATATGCAATATTGTCGGAAAACTTACCCGTAAGAAAGATGGGTGTTTATATGGGGATTTTTAACCTTTTTATTACTTTCCCGCAAATTGTAAGTGGTTTACTTGGGGGATATATGGTAAAGTATGTTTTTGACGGGCAAACGATTTACGCGCTAGTACTGTCTGGTATTTTTATGCTATTTGCTGCAATTGCAGTTTTAAAGGTTAAAACTAACTGATAACTCATTTGTTTGATTTATAACTTTTTGGTCTGTCATGTACAAAAAGAACTGATAGAGCACTTATGAAAAATAAGGTTCCAGCCGAGAAGGTTCCCTGCTCATTTGTAATGGTAGCCTTATTGTAAATCGACATATAACTAGATGGTTTGGAATTAATATAGACTCATTTTGTTTCTGGTAAAAGAATCAAATAACAGCCTATTTATTTGCTCGTTTTTTCATAAGGTATGTTGGTCTCTTTATCCTCAAATTACGCTAATAGTTTTCGTTCCAAGGTGGTTAAAATTAGTTTTGTTAATGGATTTTTTATTCGAAATAGATGTTTATATTTCCTCTATAAAATAGCCCTTGATGGCTGAGGAGAGATCGATAGATTCCTCTGATATACAACGCGATTATATTGCATATAAAGGAATTTATCTAAGTTTGAGTATGAACTAAAAAATACCAACCATGTTAAAGGCTTCAGTAGAAGTGTTGCAGCAAAATAATGGCACGTTCTTGTTACGGGAATTCGGTAAAGAAGCATTTGATGCACCTTATCATTATCATCCGGAATATGAATTAACTTACATAGCCGCTGGTGCTGGAAAACGTTATGTAGGGAGCCATATGTCGGATTTTGAAAAAGGTGATCTGGTGCTGTTAGGTCCAAATGTGCCTCATTGTTGGAAATTAGACGCAGACATGCCCGGAAACGACGGAGCGAAAGCTATTGTGCTGCAGTTTACAATGAACTCCATAAGCACCGATTTTATGGAAAAAATTGAATTATCGAGAATAAAAAGACTGTTGATGAAAGCTTCTTATGGAATAAATTTCCAAGGCGGATTAAACAATAGAATAAAAAAACACCTGTTTAAGCTTAAAACAACAGATGGATTGAAAGGAATAATTACCTTTTTAGAAATATTGGACCAATTATCATCTATACAGGAGTTCACCACATTGGCATCGGGTGATTCCGTCCGCAATGTTGCTAGTAATGATCAGCATAGAATCAACCAAGTAATGGCTTATATAGTGGAGAATTTCAGAAAGCAATTATCTCTGCAAGAAGCTTCTTCCATCGCCCATATGACACCAAATGCATTCTGCAGGTATTTCAAGAAAACAACTAGAAGAACCTTTATCGAAACCGTAATTGATTACCGTCTAAATTATGCAACAAATCAATTAATTCAGACGGATAAAGCTATTTCAGAAATTGCTTTTGAAAGCGGGTTTAGCGATGTGTCTCATTTTTATAGACAATTTAAACATCGTATGCATGTAAGCCCATTAAATTATAGAACTAAATTTATAGAACAAATAAATTCGGTGACCTAGATTTCAAATGCCTGAACGTCATAACCCTTTAATTGCAGTGTCGTCCCATTTTCTTTAATCTTCATTAACCTTCAACCCGCCAAACAAGCTTTCTAGCTGATTAGCGATTGACTTTTGCTGACAGAGGAAAATAAAGGTAGTCGCCCTTTATCAAGGCGCAATTTTTTTAATAAGCCGACAATTAAAACGATTATCTAGAGTAATAGCGGATTCAAATCAGAATCGGCTAAGCTGCCGGGGGCCTTGCCTCCAAGCCATTGTTTCAGGTCATTTTCCTGATACTTGTGTTTGGGAGGAGAAATCGTTGTGCCATCAGCAAAATAAATGATGGTCATCACCTCGCGCATGGTACTGCTATTATTGCCGGGTGCATTATGAATCGTATATCCGGAATGCCACGTTGCATCCCCAGCTTTCATGGCTGATGGCCGTACAATAGGAAGACGGTGGTTTCTTACGTATTGGTCAAACGCATCATCCGATTCATCGGAAATAACAAAATCAAAAACATTGCCTTTGAGATGCGATCCAGAAGCAAAAGTTAACATCCCCATATCCGGATTTGGGATATCTACAAGAGGCATCCACATGGTTACCGTTTTTTCTGTATTAAGCGGCCAGTAATTCTGGTCTTGATGCCAAGGCGTCGGTCCGCCACCTGGTTCTTTAAACAATGCCTGATCATGATATAAGCGCACATTCTCTACTCGTAGCAAGGAAGCAGCGATACTCGCGAAACGCTTCGCTAATACGAAACGTTTTACCTGCTCATTCATACACCACAAGTTCATGATCTGTAGAAATGCTTTTCCGTAGGTATCTCTGTCATTTAAGCTGCGCCTCTCTTGGTTGAACTGATCAGCGGCCTCACTAATAATCTTCTGGTATATGGTTGCTTCATCTGTTGATAAAACTTCAAGCGTAATCGTATGGCCATTTTTTTGGAATTCGTTTAATTGATCCTGGGATATTGTTCTTATATCATTCAGGTTTGGAAGGTACTGTGATATATCTTTCATAATCTATTAAGTTTAGTTAACAAAGTAAGCGTTGCGAGTGATTCTTTAAAATGAATAAATTGCTGTATTTATGGATTATTTTATCCTATGTGATGACTTGCATATATTGCAATGCTAATATAGTCAACTAATGAATTACGTGATTATTAAATAACTATTTATTTAGTTGTTATGAATTGTTTTTTAGTTATATTCGCTGTATGATGAATTTTATTTTAAGAATATGGCAAGGTATAAGCTGTTACTAATCGTTAAAATGTGTTGCTTGTTATTTATATCAGCAACTTATTGTCAGGAAAAAAGGCTTGATGAAAAACACTTACTAACACTTTATCAAGCGCAAAATTTTGGAGAAGCAGCAAGCTATTTAGAGAAGTTTTATAAGGAAGGGTTAGGTAATACCAAAATTTTAGAGAGCTTGGCCTTTAGCAATAAAATGGCGGGTAACTACATCCAAGCAAAAAAGTATTATGAAGAATTGTTGCAAGAAGATGAAAATTCCATTAGCATTTTGTCAAACCTTGCTGGTATTAACTTCCAACGAGGTGATTATGGAAAGGCCACGGAATATTATCAAAAAATACTTGCACTAGACAGCATGCATATCGCAAGCTACCGAGCCCTTTCTACGATTGCACAGGCAAATGGGGAAATAGAAGCTTCACGTAACTATTTATCCAAGGCTAATCAAATAGATCCTAAAAACGTAGATATTGCTTATGATTTAGGTATTCTTGATTTGTCATTAAAGCAATATAGAAGAGCTGATTCCATTGTATCAATCGCGTTGGTAAATGATGGTAAGAATATCCTTTTACTTAAGGCAAAGGCACAGGCGCAGTATGGTTTGCAAAAATTTAAAAGTACTATTGAATTGGGAGAGTTTTTACTGGAGACCGGAGATAACTCTGACATGGTATTAAATCTACTTGCACCATCTTATTATTTTAATAAGGATTATGTTAAGTGCAAAGATATATTAGGTAAGTTAGAAGATAGAGGAGAACTGAAAGAAGCACAGTTATATTATATGGCAATGAGCTATGCGAAGCTGCGACAGACAAAACAAGCCATCAGCTATTTAGAAAAAACACTTGAAGCAGCTATTTCTCCGAATACAGCTAATTATTATTTTGAAAAAGCCACTTTATATGAAGAAGAGGGGCAATATACACAGGCTTCCCTCGACTATAGAAGTAGTTTACAATTCAAAGTTTTACCTATTACATTTTATAGTTTGGGCTTGCTTTATGATTATAAACTCAAACAGGTAAAAACGGCCAAAAAATATTATAAGCGTTATCTGCAAGAGAAACCAAAAGGAGCAGAAAATAAACGATACGTTGAGTTTGTAACGCAACGAATGTTAGAGCTAGATCATAAAAAGAATTGATCAATTTCTTGTTGACATCAACTTAGCAACATATTTTCCTATTATATCAAATTCTAAATTCACTTTATCACCTGCTTTAATGGCATGCATGGCGGTATTTTCGTAAGTATAAGGGATAATAGCAACCGAAAAGGTATTAATTCCTGAGTTGACAACCGTTAAACTTATTCCATTTACCGCAATAGATCCCTTTTCGACAGTCACATTTCCTACACTTGAATCATATTGAAATGTGAATAACCAACTTCCGTTAACATCTTCAATTGAAGTACAAATGGCTACCTGGTCTACATGACCTTGTACGATATGGCCATCCAATCTACTTCCTACTAAAGTACATCTTTCAAGATTCAATACGTCACCAATCTGTACCATGCTTAGGTTGCTCTTCATAAGGGTTTCGTGAATGGCAGTAACTTTATGTTCACCATGAGCTAAAGCTGTTACTGTCAAACATACGCCATTGTGAGATATACTTTGATCTACTTTTAACATATCAGATATAGATGACTCGATTGTAAAATGAAGATTTGAATTTTCTTTTTCTATATTTTTGACTTTGCCTGTTGTCTCAATGATACCTGTGAACATGGTTTTTCCTTTTTACATACAAAGGTACGTTTACCTTCGGAACTAAAGAAATGATTTCCTTGAAATCATGCGCACTAATTGTAAAAAGTACACTATATGAAATATTGTTTTTAAATTA
>DATMSZ010000410.1:0-7112 GCA_035565175.1 Pseudosphingobacterium sp. | reverse complement strand
CGCAGCTATGGGACTTGCTAATCTCCCATATATGGGAGAAATAGCTCAATATAGAAAAGAACTCTATGCTTATTACGATGAGAAATTGATGAATTTAGATGTTCAGCGAATTAACATTAATTTAGATGCCACCTTTAATTGTGCATATTACCCAATAATTTTTAAATCTGAAGGTGATTTGCTTAAGAGCATACACGAACTCAATATAAATAGGATTTATCCACGGAGGTATTTCTATCCTTCTTTATCTACCCTTCCATATGTTAACGATATAACAGTAACCCCCATCGCAAATGACCTAGCATCAAGGGTTATATGTTTGCCTTTATACAATGGCCTTTCTTTTGAAGAAGTGGATTTCGTTTGCAGGATACTTCTACGAGTACAAAATAATTAAGATAATTGACTACAAATTATAAATATTGTATTTCGGCACTTATTATTAATCAAACAATGAGGTATCTACCACCAAAAAATGCTTACACATTCATTTGTACTTACGTTCAAAACAGTTAGAATATGAATTTACATATACTTAACGATGAGAAGTTTTTTGATCCATTTGTGAAAAAATTGGAAGAATTAGATCTATTGGACAACAACATCTTCATCGTAAAAGAAAATGGACCTTTAAAATTTATTAAACGTAAAGACCTGGTACATGGTAGATTAAATAATAAATTGCTGTTAGGTGATGTTAGTAAATACGATAAAGTTTTTATACACGCTTTCTCTTTCGATCTTTATCGATGGGTTAATCAACACACATTTAATGAGTTAAATTGGATGATTTGGGGTAAAGAACTGTATGAATCTAAAATGGTTAACTACCCTCTTTATGAAAGAAGGACAAAGGCTATTATACAAAGGATAAAAAAAGTACGACCTGTAATGTCGAACTATTATCGAAAGGCAGAACAGTTTTTTTTTCAAATTGATATCGAACGAGTATATAGTAAGATTAATTATTTGCTGACATGGATTACGCCGGAATACGAATATGCGATTACGCATATTAAAGGATTAAAAGCAAAGCATAAAAATTTTGCTTATACATTTGAAATTGATACAGAAACACTAAGCACTATGTACGATGGGGAGGCTTTTTTTAAAAATCAAAGGGAGGGGAATCTACGCTGTATCATTGGTAACTCAGGCGCTTCCAGCAACAACCATTTTGATGCTCTCGAAAAAGTCCGCGCAGTAAATTTTAAAGAAATTACAATGCCGGTTAGCTATGGAGATCAAGAGTATGTTACACACTTAAAAAAGGAAATACAAAAAAGGTACACTGATAAGAACATAACTTTCGTACATGAGTTTATGGACTTTGAGAATTACTTGCACTTTTTCAACTCTTATGACGTTTTCGTAAGTAATTCGCTCCGACCAATTGGTATGGGAAACATTTGGGTAGCCTTATTAACAGGAAAACTAGTTTTTATGAATAGCAAGAATCTTGTGTTTCCGTATTTGCAGTCATTAGGATTGCAATTATATGATGTCAATCATATTGATAGACTCGACCATATACAGCATAAAGTAGACTTTGAATCGAATCGAACAATCGCTTTGAGATTCCTTTCGAAATACAGAATTGATGAATTATATAATAGTCTATTTGGAAAAGTCGAAAAAAAAGTTGAATGGAGTTAATGTGACCTTGTTAAGGTCTGTCTAAAAATTTATCTATAAAAATAAAATAAAATGAAAACATGCAATAAAATTAATAGGCCCATATGTTTATTTTTTCTAATTGGCGTAATAATTCTCTCTTCATGCAGTACTTCCAAGAGACTGAAATATTTTCAAGACATGCCAGAATTAAAAACCGGGACTGATTTTCAAATGACGAAGTTTAATGAGACAACTATTCAGCCCGATGATATCTTAAATATAAGAGTTAATACAGTTGATGTAGATGCTTCTCAGGCCATCAATAATGGTAACAATGTTATGCCAGGGAATAGCATGGGAGTAGTCAATAACAGCGTGAATAATCAAATGGTGACTGGTTATTTAGTAGATCACGATGGAACAATTGAATTACCAGTTCTGGGAAAGATGAGAGTAGGCGGATTGACCATATTAGAGGCAAAAGAAAAAATTAGAACCATAACAAGCGAATTTTATAAGGATGCTACAGTGAGCGTACGCTTTTCGAATTTTAGAGTAGTTGTTTTAGGGGAAGTTGCCCATCCGGGAACGTATGTAATCCCCAATCAACAGGTGTCAATATTAGATGCTATAGGTTTTTCAGGTGACCTTACCGTATATGGCAAGAGATCAAACGTTATGTTAATTAGAAAGGACAATGACGGAAAGGCAGTAGCGGTAAAATTGGATTTAACCTCTAAAGATGTTTTTAACTCACCTTACTTTTACCTTAAGCAAAATGACGTGGTTTATATAGAACCCGCGAGGGCTAAAATATTAAATGCCGATACGTCTGTTGTACGCTATTTAGGTTTGTTAGCATCGTTAGCTTCTGTTGCGATATTGATATTTAGATAATGTATTATTTAAGAATTATATCAATAAAGAAATATAACGCTAAAAAAATCAAGATATTTTATGAAAACTCAGTTTCAAAATGATAAGGACAAGAGCATGAAACTATTTATTTCAAATATGACCAAGCGCTGGTATGTATTTCTGATAAGTTTTTTCATTTTCATTGCTTTAGCATATATCTACTTAAAGGTGGCTACGCCTCAATACGAGATTCTAGGTGTGATGGTATTAAAGGATGAGAAAAGTTTGGCTGAAAGCAAAACTGTTGCATCCTATGCAAACGACAATGGATTGTCTTTTTTGATTAATCCTAGTGAAAATGTGATGAATGAGATTAAAGTGCTTACATCAAGAAGGTTGGCTAAGGAAGTAGTAAGGAAATTACATCTGAATACAACTATAGGTGTAAGAAATGGCTTGAGAATTGATGAAATATATGATCAAGAAGTTCCGTTTGAGGTGGAGATTGCTAATATAACAACAGATTCAATTAACGAACGTAATTTTGAAGTGGAGTTTATTTCTGAAGGAGAAGTAAGGGTGGTAAATGAAGAGGAAGAGTACGATAGCCAAGCTAAAATAACACAAGGATTTAAAACAAAACAGTTTGACCTAATTTTTCATTCAAAACAAACTACGCTTCCAGTTGGACAGCGCTATTATATTAATGTCATCTCTGAAAATGCAGCTGCGAACAAACTGTTGGCAAATTATAATGTGGAACTCACAGATAAAGGAGCGACGACCGTTAATATGCAGCTATATTATCCGCATTCGAAAAGAGGAGAAGTTATTTTGCAAACAATAATGGATTGTTATATGCTTAATAACAGGATGGAAAAGGTTAGAATGGCAGATAGTACTTTAGTATTTATAGATCATCGATTAGCATTAGTAGAATCCGAATTACAGGGGGTTGAGAAGAATCTTGAACAATTTAGAAGTAATAATAAGATTACAGATATCGCGGAACAATCTAAAATGCTTGTAGGGAATGCAAGTGAATATTATAATAAACTGAAAGATCAGGAAGTTCAACTAAAAATTGTCAGAGATCTTGAATCGTATGTTAAAAACACAACAAACAGTAGGGTGCCGAGTTCTCTGAATATTCAGAATGCCTCTTTTGCGTCTTCATTGCAACAGTATAATGGCTTGCTTCTCGAATATGAAAAGAAGAAACTCTCCTACACTGAGAATAATCCAGTTATAAAAAATCTGCACGAACAGATTCGAGCTGAGCGGAATAATTTATTGCAAAGTGTTGCTTCTTACAAGAAGGAAATCGAATTGAGTAGTGAGGGAATTGGTAATTTAAATAGAGGGTTTAATAACCAGATAAGTCAAGTGCCCGCTAAAGAACGTCAATTTGTTGATTTCAGTAGGCAGCAGGCGCTAAAACAGCAATTGTACGTTTATTTATTGCAGAAGCGAGAAGAAGCAACAATAGCTAAGACTTCCAATATGCAATCTGCAAGTATTGTCGATGTCGCTAAAAGTAGCAATGGCCCTGTAAAACCCATTCCAGCCATTATTTATTTAATGAGTATGATGATGGGATTAATAGTTCCTTTCGGATACTTAAATGCCAAAGAATTGTTCAGAACTCGTCTTAGCTCAGAGTCTGATATAGAAAGATATACAGATATTGAGATTATTGGAAAAATAGGGCATAACTCATCTAATGAACCTCTTGTGATTGGAGAAAACAGGCCAAATACATTGATTTCAGAAGGATTTAGGAGTTTGCGAGCAAATTTATATTATGCTTTACAGTCGAGGCCATCTAACGTAATAATGGTAACATCGAGTATTAGCGGTGAAGGAAAAACATTTATGTCGTGGAATTTAGGGAATGTGCTTTCAATGACTGGAAAGAAAGTTGTGTTTGTGGAATTGGATTTGCGTAAACCTAAACTAGCAACAATGATGGGGATGGGGGGAAGAATTGCTGGATTTTCAGATGTAATTGAGCACAATGCTATATTGGAGGATGTTATAGTGCCGTGTGGCCCTAATGCTAATAGTTACCTGCTCTCTGCCGGAACTGCAACAGAAAGCCCGTCAGAGTTACTGTTGTCTGAAAAGATGGGGCAATTGTTTGAAGACCTCCGTAGTCAGTTTGATTATGTAATTGTTGATTCTCCACCAGTAGGGTTGGTTTCGGACGCCCTACTTATTCAGCAATATGTTGAGTTAACCATTTTTGTATGCCGACATAATTACACTAGAAAGGAGCAATTCGAGTTTATTAATGAATTAAAAAAGAAAAATAAACTATCGGAAATGTATTTAGTGGTAAATGATGTTGATTTTAGGGATACAGGATACTATGGATATGGATACGGATATGGTTATGATAGCCCTAATCAAAAAAGGGGATGGCCTTGGAACAGAAAGCAATAAGTTGATTGATCAGTGTTTGCGAAAATGCAAGTAGAAAACTATTATTTTAAATCGGAAACCATTCCTACGATACCCTTTTTTAAAAGGTATATAAATGTTATGGTATTGTTTTTTCCTGTAACAACTTTTTTATTGATTCCAGCCGTACAGGGCACAACAATTATTACTGTTCTAAGTGCCGTGCTTTTTATGATATTGTTAGCAGTGCCAGCGGGAACAAACAAAGGGCTCTTTGTAAAGGAGTTATTGTGTTTTTTTGTAATATTCCTGACTTTCAGCATAATTTCACAGTATCTAAACCTTGTGTTTGGATTGAAACTAATAAAAGGTTTAGTGCTTGTAAATAAAGGTAATTATATGGATTCCTTTTTTAGAATTTCTCATTTTACGCAGGGAATGTATCTTTTAATACCTTTTTTGATTTATTTATTCATTAAATATTATGCCGATTACACGGTAATGGACTATGTGTTTTGGGGGGTTCGTTTGCTATGTTTCTATGGTCTTTATGAAGTGATTTTCTTCGTCTTAACGGGGCGACCAGGCGATTTTATTATGAATAGAAAATTTGGAGAGATGGACGCTTCTATGTCACAGTCTGCATCCGTTGCAGGATTGAGTGTATTAAGAATGAAAGGTTATACCGGAGAACCTTCTATGTTTTCATTTACTGTCTTCCCTTTTTGGGTACTGACTTACGCATTCAAACGAAAATTTGATAACCTTTTGTTTCTTTTGTGTTTGTTGTTAACCTTCTCTACAACAGCGTATTTCGCAATGCTGTTATTTCATGCTGCATGGTTTTTGTATAAAAAACGCTATCAACAGATTATTTATGTGTTGGGGGTGTTAGTTATTGTGCTAGCTATTCTACAGTTGGACTCTTTTAGAGATAAGGCTGATAGTATTTACAACTTTGTGTTTGGCGAAAAATTAGGTGGCAATAATGATTCGAGTGATAGTAGAGGTGGAAATATAATAACGCATGTAACCTATTGGTCTAAATTATATCCTCTAAGTCAATTATTTGGTATCGGATTCGGTTATATAAGATCAACTGATTTTTTTTCAACTTTATTGGTTAATAATGGTGTATTAGGTATTATCGTATTTAGTACATTTGTTTTTAAGAATTTAGGAATTTCTTTGCCTAAAGGGGATCTGGCATTTTGCTATTATATTGGATTGGTCATTACATATTTTATTATGATGGCTACAGTTCCTGAATTTGCATATCCATCTTTGTGGATCTATTTGGCATTAGGATACATCTTTCATAGGTCATTTAATACCTCACCGGATGTTGAATAAGATAAAATTAACCATGATTTATTTTTTGCTCCTTTTGAAAGGTGTTGAAGCGCAAGAGGTTTCGAGAAATTTTGTGTGGGGAATCAATGGCCATCCGTTAACACAGCATGATTATCAGCCTATGTCTTGGGATGATCAAATGGGCTTTTTGAAAGATCTGAATGTGCATTCCTATCGATTTGATGTTCTTTTAAATCAAGAAGGAGGAGTACGAAATGAGGCTGCTTTTTTTGATTTTTTAAAGTTGTTAAAAACTAATGGGCGCTCTGCCATGCCTGTTTTGATGTTTCCTGGAAATGAACTTCAAGATTCTGCATCTATATATAAGGTAGCGTTTAATCAAGGGAGAAATTTTGGGATAAAATATGGAAAACTCATTAATGTACTGGAAATAGGAAATGAACTGGAGCTTCGGATTCTGAAAGAGGGAGATGGGACAAGAGCCTCTCAATATGATCTGTCAAAAAGTTCACGTTTAATGTTTAAGTTGAAAGGAATTATTGACGGTTTAAAATCAGTTAGCCCTTTGTTGAAAACAAGTATTTCTCTAGGATGGACACATTTATATTATCTCGAACTTTTGGCCTTATATAAAGTAAATTACGATATCATTGGTTATCATTGGTACTCCAATATGGGAGATATAACTAATGTTAAGGCTCCTTATGGCAATATTCTGCAAAAGGTTAAAAGGAAGTACAATAAGACAATCTGGATCACTGAATTTAACACTTACGAGGGAACCCGCAATACGCTGTTTGAAAAGCAAGAAAGTTATATTTTAACTAGTATTCAGAAAATTCTAAGACAAAATATTGTTGAAGCGTTTTTTATTTATGAGCTTTTTGATGAACCGGCCTTAAAAGGCGATTTTCCACACG
>DATMSZ010000409.1:0-2205 GCA_035565175.1 Pseudosphingobacterium sp. | reverse complement strand
GAAAAAAGTATGCAAAACATTGTTTATCAGAGCTTAAACTTAATGTACTTTATACACTTTCTATTATAAGTATATACAATATGAATTAAACCGTCGGCCGATTGAATAATTGCAGGATAGCTGTATTCACCATCTTTTTTTTCTTCCAGCGTATTAATATCGTTCCATTGCTTCCCGTCATTAGATACCGCTATCTTCAAAACTGAACGCCCTTCCCACCATTCTTTGCCAGCTAATAAAGGGTTGTAAACCAAAAGAAACCGATTGTCCATTAAGCTAACTGCGTCTGAGCCAGCATTTGGATTCGGGAGTGCCGTAGCTTCTAGAGGGGTCCAATTAATCCCATTATCAAAAGACCAAGAGGTAACAATCCTATTATTTCTACTTCGACATAGCAGCTGCAAAATATTGTCTCCATGTGTGAGTATACTCGGCTGAATCGCATCGAAATTTCCATTATCCACAGCTATCTTAGTCCAATTACGACCTGTGCTATCGCTTTTTTCGAGATGGACTGCCCATGTTTTTTCGTCCATGCTTTCGGTACTCGACGGATAAAGTATATCACCATTCTTCAGCTGAATAGGCTTATTCTTTATTGGTCCCAGCATGTTCTCAGGGAGTTTAGCTGGTTCACTCCAAGTTAGACCATTGTCGTGAGAAACCACTACTTCCGCCCACCATTCTCTAGGTGAGAGACCAACCTTATAATGTAGAAACAATGTACCAGCTCTCGTTTTAAATAATACAGGATTCCAACAGGCCATCGGATTCCCTTTATCATCATGCCCGCTTACAATCTTAAGTGGCTTCATCCAACCATCTTTATACCTAGCTATCCAAATACTTACATCTCTGCTTCCTTCCTGTTTGCCACCAAACCACGCGGCTAAAAGTTCCCCTCTTCCCAAATCTTCAATTGTCGCGGCGTGGCAGCTCTCAAAAGGCGCATCGGAAAAAATAAAGTTTTCCTCTTCACGATGTAAACTAACATCTTTTGTGAGCTGACCATTTGCATATTGGATACTTACAAAGAAAAACAACAACAAGCTTAAATATTTCATACTTACAAACGTATCTGATGGAGTAATTTATTATTTTATAAATTACCATCGAAGATAATTCATTTGCAAAGAAATGACAATAAAAAAGCCGTAAATACCCTACGGCATTTACGGCTTAAATTTATAAATATTTTTATCTAAGCTTCAGCTGTTTTAACTTCAGCAGGAACGATAGAAACATACGACTTATTATCTGCTTTCTTACGGAAAACCACTTTCCCATCAACTAGCGCAAATAACGTATGATCTTTTCCTAAACCAACATTTTTATCTGGGTGATGTTTAGTACCTCTTTGACGTACTATAATATTTCCAGCAATCGCTTCTTGACCACCAAAAATTTTAACACCTAATCTTTTGCTATGCGATTCGCGGCCGTTTTTCGAACTACCCGCACCTTTTTTATGAGCCATGTTTTATCTTGTTTATGATAGGCGAGCCTATCTCATTTAAAATCAAATTATAAAGTAATACCAGTAATTTGGATCTTAGAAAATTGTTGACGGTGTCCGTTTTTCTTTTTGTATCCTTTACGACGTTTCTTTTTGAAAACGATTACCTTATCTCCCTTTAAATGTGACAAAATTTTAGCCGAAACTTTAGCACCTGCTACACTTGGAGTTCCAACTGTAAACTTGCCACCATCTTCTGCTAACAATACATTGTCAAATTCAATACTAGCGCCCTCATCTCCTTGTAAACGGTGTACAAAAAGATATTGGTCTTTTGCAACTTTAAATTGCTGTCCGGCTATATTTACTATTGCGTACATTGTTAATTGTTTAAAATAATTAAATTGTTTAAAAAATGAAGCGCAAAGATATACTTTATATTTGAAACTTGCAAGGGGGATTGGTTATTAGTTGTTGGTTATTCGTTATTCGTTGTTCGTTATTCGTTATTAGTTGTTCGTTGTTAGTTGTTCGTTGTTCGTTGTTCGTTATTAGTTTTGATTTACCTAAATCACCAATCACTACTTAACTATTCAACTATCTCTTAATATCAAGACACAAGTATCAAAAAAATTCATAATTCATTACTCGTCATTCATCACTCATTCATCACCAATTCCGTGTTTTACGCATCGAATATATATAATCCCTCTTGCATTTTATTAATTATTCACCTATTATTGTATAAG
>DATMSZ010000408.1:0-1785 GCA_035565175.1 Pseudosphingobacterium sp. | reverse complement strand
AAAGAAAACTCCATTAACGAAATTAAACTTAAAAAGTTCTCTTGCAAAAGGTGAAGCCTGTGCTTTTTCCCTGTCAGGAAAATCCAAGCTTCCATTATACAACAATTTATTTACCAGAAACTTCATAGTTGCTGGGTTTGGTGTGCTTTCTGTATATACGTTGATGGTAGCCATTTCAATTTAAATTAATAATGCAAAGCTAATAAAAATATAGCTTGCATGAGGTCAAGCTTGCGTCATAGTTCTTAACAAGTAATAACATCATCAATCTAGTATCTTTATTTAAGCGAAAGCAGTCAGATTAAATTCCGGTATAGGTCCAAGGGCTAATAGTTTTCAGCTCTTCTTTTACTTCCTCAGCAATATTCAGCCTATCGATAAAATTAGCAATAGCGTCCTTGTTAATTACCTCGTTAGTTCTCGTTAAGTCTTTCAACGCCTCATAAGGTTTTGGATATCCTTCTCTCCTTAATATTGTTTGAATGGCTTCCGCAACTACCGCCCAGTTTTTTTCCAGATCTGCCTTAATTGCTTCTTCGTTCAATATAAGTTTCTTTAATCCCCGCATAATGGATTTAAAGGATATTAACACATGGGCTAGTGGTGTACCTATGTTGCGAAGAACGGTAGAATCTGTTAAATCACGTTGAAGTCTTGAAATTGGCAATTTTGCGGCTAGATGTTCTAATATAGCATTGGCTAGGCCCAAATTTCCTTCCGCGTTTTCAAAATCTATTGGATTTACTTTGTGTGGCATAGCAGATGAACCAATTTGTCCGGCAATGATCTGCTGCTTAAAATAATCCATAGAGATATAAGTCCAGATATCTCTGCATAAATCTATTAATATGCTGTTAATGCGTTTGAGTGCATCGCATTGCGCGGCAAAATTATCATAATGTTCTATCTGCGTTGTTTTTTGTGACCTATTTAGTCCCAATTGCCCATTCACGAAATCGTTTCCAAAAGATACCCAATCGTGTTCTGGGTACGCAACATGATGGGCATTAAAGTTTCCTGTTGCACCTCCAAATTTAGCAGAAAAGGGAATGTTCTTCAGTTGGTTTAACTGTACGTCTAGGCGTTCAACAAATACACTAATTTCTTTTCCCAAACGAGTCGGAGAAGCTGGTTGACCATGGGTTTTCGCCAGCATTGGTATATTAGCCCATTGCTCCGCCATCTTTTGCAGTTCGATTACAAGCTGCTCAATAGTAGGGTAGTAAATATCAGTTAGCGCTTCTTTCCACAAATACGGAATGGCCGTGTTATTTATATCTTGCGAAGTGAGCCCAAAATGAATAAATTCCTTATCCGATTGCAAACCTAACAAGTCAAATTTTTCCTTAATAAAATACTCTACAGCTTTCACATCGTGATTGGTAGTCTTCTCTAACTCCTTAACTAATTGAGCGTCATCTTCTGAAAAGTTCTTATAGATATCCCGTAATTGTTCTTGTTCGCTATCTTTCAGTGTTTTTAATTGTGAAATACCTTTGGTGGACAACGCAATGAAATATTCGATCTCAATGAATACTCTATATTTGATAAGTGCTGCTTCCGAAAAATAAGAAGAAAGTTCTTTTGTCGCGTTATGATAACGACCATCAACGGGAGAAATCGCTGTAAGAGGAGATAGTGCCATGTTAAAACTAGAAATTATAAAGATTTGTAAAAGCGCAAAGTTAAAAAAATATTACGCTCTCACAGCCTCTCTTTGATAGATTAATCAAATAATAGCATTTTACATCGATTGTAAATAAAGGGGATAGAAATAAAGGCTAG
>DATMSZ010000407.1:0-8700 GCA_035565175.1 Pseudosphingobacterium sp. | reverse complement strand
GATGACATCAAGCTTGTTGATGTGCTTGAAAGAATGAAAGAACTTTCATCTGCTTTGCCTGATGCGAAAAAAGACAGTGGAGATAAACTTAGGGCATTTTTTAGAGAAGTTGCACCAAGCCATGATGAAGATCGCGTTTATACATCGGATATTAAAAAGATAATTAATTGGTATGGAATCTTAAAAGAATTTCCACTTTTCGAAGAGGAGGCGCTTGCTCCGCTAGGAGAAGAAGATTCTGCCGAAGTTATTGACAAGACGAAGTAGTTCGTCAATAGGTGTAAAGGTATATAGAAGGAAAAGAGAATCCGTCTATATGCCTTTTCTTCTTTCTTTAAACGTATTCGATGAGAGTTGTTTTTATAGAACGAAGATGATAAATGCCACTACTGCCAAACCTATAATAATCATAAGCCACATGTTTTGATTCTCCCGGCTTACGTTGGTTCCTTTATAGCGATATTTCCTTGTGCTTGGTAATTTCATAATGCCTCCCTTTTGATCAATCCGTGTTTTGTATAATAGTGTATATTCGCTATTTGTTTGATGAAATTTCTGAATAATTCCATAAATAAAATGAAATTATTCATGATGATAGGGCTCTCCGCGCAGAATAGTATGTGCCCTGTATAATTGCTCGATAAAAAATAGTCTAATCATTTGATGTGAAAAAGTCATATTCGACAAGGATAATTTACTATGAGCCCTATCATAGATGCTCCTGTCGAAACCGTATGGACCACCAATGATAAAAACCAGGTGTTGTGTGCTATTTAACATATGTCTATCTATGAATTTGGCGAAATCGATTGACCGAGGAGCACTGCCCTTCTCGTCCAACAGTACTATGGTATCTGTTTGGTTTAGCTGTTTCAAAATCTGCTCCGCTTCTTTTGATTTTTGCTGTTCCTGCGTGAGGTTCTTTGTGTTTTTTATGTCTGGAATAATGTTTAATGTGAAATTAATATAATGTTTAAGACGATTAAGGTATTTCTCAATGCCGACGTTTAAATAGGACTCATCCGTTTTTCCTATACATATCAATGAAATTTTCATAGATGACCTTGTTCTTTTAATAATAAGCGATACAAATTAACTGATTGTCAAACAAAAAAATGCACAATTTTATACTATTAAAACGATAATTGCGTTTATTTTTTAACTTTGCAAGAAATTAATTAAAATAATACTATCGTTTCTCAGTATTTGCGATCGTATTATTATTTTTTTTACTTACGACGACTGACTTAACAGCGTCTTATAAACACAAAATTCTATGAAAAAGATTTTACTGCTTTCAACCTTTATCTTTTGTTTAATGTCGAGCCTCCGAGCGCAGGAAACTACGGTAAGTGACTCGACGTGGAAAATTCATGGGGAAAATACCTTTTTAATTAATCAAAGCTCTTTTTCAAATTGGGCCGCAGGAGGTATCAATTCGCTAGCTGGAAATATCGTCCTCAATTATGATTTCAACTATAAGAAAGAGAAATGGAGTTGGGATAATAAAGTGTTGGCAGGTTTTGGTTTAACGAAGCAAAAAGATTTGGGTTGGCGTAAAAACGATGACCGCGTTGTGCTAAACAGTTTGTTAGGTTATGAGGCGGCACCAAAATGGTTGTACACCTTTTTTATGAACTTTAATACACAGTTTGCGAGTGGCTATAATTACAATTCTGATGGTACTAGGGGTGAATTGATTTCTGCAGGTCTTGCCCCAGCTTATTTGAGTTTTGGTCCCGGTATTGCTTATAAGGAATCCGATAATTTTCGTTTTAATTTATCTCCGGCGTCACCGAGATTTGTATTTGTTACGAATGATTCTCTTTCAAATCAAGGAGCTTTTGGTGTAGATCCTGGTAAAAAGAGTCGTTTTGAATTTGGTGCTTCATTTGATGCCTATTACAGAAAAGATATTGCGGAAAATATTGGTATCGAAAATATATTACGATTGTATTCTAACTATTTAGAAGATCCTAAGAATGTAGATGTAGATTACACTTTAAATTTATTTATGAAGGTAAATCGCTTTGTGACCGTAAATGCTGGCGTACAGATGATTTATGATGATAATACTGAGGTGCCAAAGGAAAGAGAAGATGGAACCTTATATAAAGGAAAAGGTCTACAAGTAAAACAGATATTTGGAGCGGGCTTTACCTATAAATTCTAAATATACGTAGGTATTCATTTATCGCAAAAAAATCCCAAATCTCCTTAGGAGGTTTGGGATTTTTTTATGAATATCATTTTCATTAATTGCCATTAAATATTATCTTAGGAAACATATGGATAATCCTATTCTAACTCTTTATCAAGAAAAAATAAGTACCGCAAAAAGCGAGATACATCGACTTGAACGCTTAATTAACCGCTGTTCAATCGCAAGGCTGGGAATTATTCTTCTTGGAGGAGCTGTTATTTTTAAAGTCGTGCAGACAGAGAAGGTATGGCTAACATTATTGGCTTTTTGTTTGGTTTTACTTGCGTTTATGTGGCTCGTTGCCAAACAAAGTAAATTTGATAAATTGAAGGAAGACTATGAAGATGATTTGTTGGTTGTTCAAAATGAATTGGATCATATGGACGATGGGGATGGGATTTATGATAATGGCAATCGGTTTATAAATGACAAGCATCCGTATAGCAGCGACTTAGATCTTTTTGGCCAGCGATCCTTGTATCATAAGATTAATCGAACAGCCACTCCCGTAGGCAATGATGTTTTAGCTCGATGGCTTTCGAATTCGGCTGTTAGAGAAGATGTTCTATTGCGACAGGAAGCAGTGAAAGAACTGGTGGAAGATCCGTCGTGGTGTTTGGATACCTTAGCCCGCTTAGTGTTTTCTTTGAAAGAAAAGAGAGATTTTAAGTCTGTGCTGATAAATTATTTGAATAAGCCTTATTACGATTTTGGAAATAAAGCACTACAGTTATATACCAAATTAAGTCCGCTATTAATTGTTGCTTGTTTTTCATTGTCTTTTTTCTTTTCTCCTGTTTTGCAAATTGCCGGTTTTCTGATTGCTATTAATGTTTTTTTGACCTTAGGCTATGCACGTAAAGTTACGATGATAGCAGATGGGATTGGTAAAACAGGAGATTTATTAAAGCGATTTGGAAGAGCATTTGGAGTTGTTGAAAATAAACAATGGCGAAATAAATTAATGCATGGCATGTTGCTGGTAGGGGCGGGAAATAAACATGATCAACCCGCTGTTTCAAAAACAATTAAAGACTTAGGGGTTTTGATTAATAAGTTAGATTATCGTCTAAACATGTTGGTCTCGCTATTTTTGAATGGTATTTTTTTGTGGGATTTTAGACAGGTTTTTGCAATCATTAAATGGAGAAAAAGTCATCAATATGAAATGGCTCAAATCTTTGATGACTTAAGTACTACTGAAGCCTTAATAAGCATTGCTTTACTTAAAATCAATAACCCTAGGTGGTGTTGGCCGATTATTTTAAATGAGGGCGAGCATCATTTTGAGGCCAAAGCGTTAGGACATCCTTTAATTAGTTCCGAAGTTTCGGTGGTAAATGATTATGCCTTGATGAATCATCGGATAGCTCTCATAACGGGATCTAATATGGCGGGAAAAAGCACCTTTTTGCGAACCGTTGGCGCTAACATAATTCTTGCCTTATGTGGTGCTCCCGTTTGCGCAAAGGAGCTTCACTTATCGGTCATGAACTTAGTGACTTATATGCGGATTCGTGACTCGCTAAATGAAAGTACTTCCACCTTTAAAGCCGAGCTGGATCGTTTAGAGATGATACTACAAGTCGTCAGCACTATCAAAAATACTTTTTTTCTGGTTGATGAAATGCTAAGAGGAACTAATTCGGTTGATAAATATTTAGGTTCAAAGGCAGTGATCGAAAAGTTAATAAAAGATGGCGGAGTGGGCATTGTGGCAACACACGATTTACAGCTCGCGAGATTAGAAGAAGAACATCGACGCTACTTGAAAAATTATCATTTCGACATACAGGTCATAGCAGGTGAAATGCTTTTTGATTATCAATTAAAAGAAGGCCCGTGTACCATTTTTAATGCATCTATGTTACTTAAAAAAATAGGAATTGATATTTCAATATAGCTTTTGCTTAAATGTCAATTGTTTTTTTGTGTTTAATTATTTCATTTTTAGTTAGTTGTGTTTGTCTTGTGAATAACTCACATGATGTGCAAAACTTACGTTATGGCTGCCAGTTTTCAAAACCTATATTTGTTATAGTATCAAAAAACAGTTTTTTGATACACTTATTTTGGTTGCTTTCTCAGCCGTTTCGCTCTTATTTATAGATAAATCATAAGTGCCGAGTACAAATTTTAAGTTCCAAGCCAAGTAAGTTGTTAATCAGGTTTTTTTAATTTTTATTCTTAACAAGGTGACTAAGGGGTTAAAACGAAATCAGCCATAAGGAAGCAGTATCTACTTTAAGTATCCGTATATAAAACATAAAACTATGAGCCAAGAAAATGAAGTATTGTTAAGAGAGAATAAAGATCGCTTTGTAATTCTACCGATAAACTATCCAGCCATATGGGATATGTATAAAAAGCATGAGGCTAGTTTTTGGACTGCAGAAGAAATCGATTTATCTGGTGATCTAAAAGACTGGGTTAATTTGAATGATGGCGAGCGTCATTTCATTACACATGTATTGGCCTTTTTTGCTGCGAGTGATGGTATCGTTAATGAAAATTTGGCTATCAATTTCATGAGTGAAGTGCAGTTGCCGGAGGCTCGAAGCTTTTATGGTTTTCAGATCGCTATGGAAAATATTCACTCTGAAACGTACGCTTTACTTATAGATACCTATGTAAAAGACCCGGTTGAAAAGGACAGGCTTTTTCATGCAATTGAAACAGTCGATTGCGTCAAGAAAAAAGCTGAATGGGCATTAAAATGGATAGAAAACGGTTCGTTTGCGGAAAGATTAGTGGCTTTTGCAGCGGTGGAAGGAATATTTTTTTCGGGAAGTTTCTGCTCGATCTTTTGGCTTAAGAAAAGAGGATTAATGCCTGGCCTAACTTTTAGTAACGAGCTTATTTCCCGAGATGAGGGATTGCATTGTGAATTTGCCTGCTTGCTTTATAGTATGCTCGAAGGTAAATTGTCAAAAGAAAGAGTTCAGGAAATTATAATTGATGCAGTAGAAATAGAGAAGGAGTTTATTACTGACGCTCTCCCAGTAAAGTTAATAGGAATGAATGCTGAGCTAATGAAACAGTATATTGAGTTTGTAGCCGATAGATGGCTAGTTGAGCTAGGAAATACTAAGTATTATAATGCTACCAATCCTTTTGATTTTATGGAATTAATATCGCTTCAGGGAAAAACAAATTTCTTTGAGAAGCGAGTGGGCGATTATCAGAAGAGTGGTGTAACCGGAGAAAAAGGAAAAGCAAATTTTTCTTTAGATGAAGATTTTTAGAAAGGGAGAAATAAATCGATAGTATCAAGAGGCTTCAGAAAATGAATCTTTAGATATTAAAATAAGTATTGAGCACCGTATACTAAATACTAAAAAATATGTTCGTAATCAAACGTGATGGACGATCAGAGTCCGTAAAATTCGACAAAATAACCGCCCGCATAGAAAAGTTATGTTATGGCTTGAATCCAGATCTTGTAGATGCGATAGATGTTGCACGTAAGGTCATAGAAGGGTTGTACGATGGTGTAACCACCTCTGAACTGGATAACCTAGCAGCTGAAACGGCAGCATCATTAACGACTAAACATCCAGATTATGCGCTGTTAGCCTCACGCATAGCAGTTTCTAATTTACATAAAAATACCGTTAAATCGTTCTCTGAGACGATGGCATTGTTGTATAACTATATAGATCCTAAAACAAACAAGCCGGCACCACTTATTGCCGATGATGTATATGAAGTGATTCGTGACAATTCAGATGTTTTAGATAGTCATATTATCTATGACCGGGATTTTAGTTTTGACTATTTTGGATTCAAAACCTTAGAGAAATCTTATTTACTAAAACTAAACGGAAGAATAGCCGAGCGTCCTCAACATTTGTTTATGCGTGTGGCCGTAGGTATACATAAAGACGATATTGAAAGTGTAATTAAGACCTATGATTTATTGAGTGAGCGTTGGTTCACACATGCAACACCAACGCTGTTCAATGCTGGTACACCAAAACCGCAGATGTCATCTTGCTTTTTATTAACGATGAAAGATGATAGTATCGAAGGGATATATGATACACTGAAGCAAACTGCAAAAATTTCTCAAAGTGCTGGCGGGATAGGCTTAAGTATTCATAACGTTAGGGCTACTGGGGCTTATATTAGTGGAACAAATGGTACGAGTAATGGTATAATACCGATGTTGCGCGTATTTAACGACACAGCCCGGTATGTTGACCAAGGCGGCGGTAAAAGGAAAGGTGCTTTTGCGATCTATTTAGAGCCTTGGCATGCAGATGTTTATGATTTTATTGAATTGAGAAAAAATCATGGGAAAGAAGAAATGCGTGCAAGAGATCTCTTCTTAGCGTTATGGGTTTCCGATCTATTTATGAAACGAGTGGAAGACAATGCTGATTGGAGTTTGTTTTCTCCTGACGAAGCCCCGGGTTTAGCAGAATGTCATGGCGAAGAATTTGAAAAGCTCTATGAACATTATGAGAATGAGGGAAGAGCTCGTAAAACTGTAAAAGCGCAAGATTTGTGGTTCGCAATTTTGGATGCTCAAATAGAAACAGGTACTCCATACTTATTATATAAAGATGCTGCAAATGGAAAGTCTAATCAGCAAAACCTTGGTACGATCAAAAGTTCCAATTTATGTACTGAAATCATTGAGTATACCTCATCCGACGAAGTAGCAGTATGTAATTTAGCGTCACTCGCGCTACCTAGGTATGTGGAAAACGGAAGTTTTGACCACCAGAAGTTGTTCGATATTACATACCAAGTAACGATAAATTTAAATCGTATTATTGATAATAACTATTACCCCGTAGAAGAGGCGAGGAATTCCAATTTGCGGCATCGCCCAGTAGGTTTGGGTGTACAGGGCTTGGCTGATACCTTCATTTTAATGCGTATGCCTTTTGAAAGCGAGGAAGCGAAGCAATTAAATAAAGATATTTTTGAGACTATCTATTTCGCTGCGATGACGGCATCTAAAGACCTGGCTATAAAAGAAGGCCCTTATGCAAGTTTCAAGGGATCTCCATTATCTAAGGGAAAGTTTCAATTTGATTTGTGGGGTGTTACTCCAGACAGCGGTAGGTGGGACTGGGACGCTTTGAGAAAAGAGGTCAAACAACACGGTGTTCGGAATTCATTATTGGTAGCCCCCATGCCAACCGCCTCTACATCACAGATATTGGGCAACAATGAATGTTTTGAACCCTATACTTCTAATATTTATACCAGAAGAGTCTTAAGCGGAGAATTTGTTATCGTGAATAAACACCTATTACGTGATCTTGTAGAATTGGGGCTTTGGAATAACGATATGAAGAACCGTATTATTTCAGCAAATGGATCGATACAAGATATCTCTGAAATACCCGCTGATATAAAAGAATTGTATAAAACCGTATGGGAAATAAAGATGCGAAATATCATCGATATGGCAGCCGATAGGGGAGCCTTTATTTGTCAGTCGCAATCGTTGAACCTATTTGTAAATTCTCCAACGACAGCCAAATTAACATCTATGCATTTTTATGCTTGGAAGAAAGGGCTTAAAACTGGTATGTATTATTTGCGTACACAAGCGGCAACTCAAGCGATTAAGTTTACTGTGGAGAATCAGGGAGGTAAAAATATGGAACCTCTTATTCCAGCCAAAATAGAAGCTGTAGAAGATGATATACCTACTGGTGCAGTTTGTTCAATGGAAGAAGGATGCATTTCGTGTGGCTCTTAAAGATAGTTTTTAGTTAATATGGTGAACCTCCTAGGCTTAGTTCCTTAGGAGGTTTTTTTATATCGGCCTATTCATTAACTTTGCATTATCTTGAACTTACCTTATATTAAACATGAAATTGTCACATGTGAGCGATGCAGTACTTTTATAGAGTGTCGTGCAAACTCCTATGCCAAATGCCAGTGTAATGTTGTTGATTTATCAATTAATGAAATGCAGTTTATTAGCGAGCAGTATGATGGATGTTTATGTGCAAAATGTTTAGGAGAATTGAAAGAGCTGTATCATCAAGAAACTATATAAATGACACTCGAAGAAAAAATAAAAAAATCAGAAACAAGAATATTTAAGGCAGTTTTTCCCAATACTACTAATCACTACGATACGCTTTATGGTGGTACAGCGATGGCCTTAATGGATGAAGTTGCATTTATTACCGGAACTCGTTTTTGTAGAAAGAGATTAGTAACCGTCTCTTCAGATAGAATAGATTTCACTAAACCTATTCCCGCAGGAACAATTGTTGAGTTAGTAGGTAAAGTAGAGCATGTTGGACGAACAAGCCTAAAAATTGGCGTTGAAATTTTTGTGGAACAAATGTATGAGGAGCACAGAGAGCTGGCGATAAAGGGCACATTTACATTTGTTGCAATTGACCAGGACAAAAATCCTATAAAGGTAATTGATTAAACGTTTGATAGTTAAATGGGGTATAGATAATGAATTAATTAACCAAATAATAGCGCTTAATTCATCGTGTTTTGCTAACGGTTAT
>DATMSZ010000406.1:0-11756 GCA_035565175.1 Pseudosphingobacterium sp. | reverse complement strand
GCCTTGCTCCTCGTTTGCCACTATATAAACAGCTCAATATAAGATATTGTTTCGCAACACCTTATATTGAATATTAAAAAGGTAACAAGTGATTGATGTCCCGCCTCATTCTTTGATTTTACCTGTCGAATGAAGAATAAGGTAATCCGTTATATTTTCATTTGATAAGGTTTGCCATTCATAAGTTTCCAGGTTGTTTATTTCCAATTCCTTGGTAACAAAGTGCTCAGTAATAATATATTTGTCGTTAAGCTTTAGGTAAGGCGCCCCAATCACTTCATCATGCATTATTTCGATTTTAAGCAATTTGCTTAGGGTAAGTAAGGTTAACTCCATTTTCTGTTTGTTTTTAGTATTTTTAAAATGACCAACGTGTCATAGCAATTATTAAACCAAGGTCTAGTGTGGCATCAGAACGATCGCTTCTTTCTAATGTAAATTTAACGAACACCGCTTAAATTTGAGTACACAATTTTTCTACGCTTAGTTGAGAAAACATGTATAAAGTCTAAGAAGTATATTGTTTTAATCCCCAACAAACAAACAATTCAAGTATTGCCGAGGTTATCAGCTATACAGGTAAATATGCTCATAGTGATGAACTAAGCTATTATGTGTATTGCTATCAACACATCTTAAATCAATTAATACGGAGTCTATGAACAATATTACAAACAGCCTCATCAACGCCGCACGGACAGGGAATATACAGCAACTGCAAGAGTACATTGACGATCGGGTTAATTTAGATGAGCAAGACGAAAAAGGTTATACACCGCTCATCATAGCTTGCTATAACAATCAATATGAAGCAGCAAGGCTATTGCTGGAAGCAGGAGCAGATGTAAATGCCCAAGATTTCGGCGGAAATACCGCATTGATGGGGGTAGCCTTTAAGGGTTACCTCGATATTGCAGAACTCTTAATAAGCCAAGGGGCCGATCTAGATATGCAGCATGGCAACGGTGGTACCGCTATCATGTTTGCGGCAATGTTCGGGCGGAATGATCTGGTAGAAACACTACTTAATCATGGAGCAGACATTTCGCTTCGAGAAGTACGTGGATTAACGGTGCTTGATCTCGCTGCCCAGCAAGGGAATGAAGAGGCTATCGCTATTATTGAAAAATATATGGCCGACTAAGTATTTTGATTTTGGACAGTATAATGGTTTTTTCTAACACTATTGCCCTGGTCTTTTGTTACTCAATTATATATAAATTATTCATATTCATATTCAAATGAAAAGGATATTAATGGTTCTAACCTCCACCCCTTCTGCTGAGTTTCCAGCAAAAGCTTATCGGTCGACGTAAATCTTCTGAATTAAAATTACCTGTTCTTTGACGGCCTTTTCAAATTGGTTATTCCATCTACATTTTCGCTTAGTCGTTAACTACGTCCTTTAAAAAAAACCTGTCAGTAGGTTGAAGTATCCCTTAGCGAAACATATAAACTAATAATGATAGTGTTTGTAAACAATTAACGTACATATTCCTTATTACCATAAAGACATATTACATGACAGAAAAAGAATCCCCTTCAGAAAAAAACGAGATAAGCTTATTTACACGTAAAGTATGGATTACCATGGGCATCATAACCATAATTGTGCTTCTCATCTTTATTTTAAAAGCTGCCTTTAATGTTTTATTGATGGTGTTTGCAGGGTCACTAATGGCTATTTATTTTCATGGGTTAGCTAATTTACTTGAAAGGAAAATCAGACTCTCCCACCGATGGTGCGTTTTGATAGGTGTGCTCGTTACTTTGCTGTTAGTGAGCTTTCTTTTCTCATTTCTGGGAGCCAAGATTTCTACACAGGTAAGCGAACTTTCCAAGGATATACCAGCCATACTGCAAGATCTAAGGCAACGTTTAAGTGCTTCCGAAGTAGGGCGTAAAGTTCTATATTATTTCTCCGATGGGAATAGCTCTAAGATGGTCAGCTCTTTCCAAGAGGTGTTTAGAACAAGTTTCGGTATCGTGGGCGATATCTATATTATTCTCTTCATCGGCATATTTTTCACAGTAAATCCAAGATTATATCGAGAAGGTATTATAAAGTTAGTTCCCAAAGCCGGCAAAGAAAGAGCACGTGCCGTTATGAAAAGACTTGATTTTACACTGAAAGGATGGCTCAAGGGAATGTTACTGGCAATGTTTTTTATATCAATCTTGACGTTTATAGGTCTATCTATTATAGGAGTCCCTATGGGACTTGCACTTGCCTTCTTAGCGGGTTTGCTTAATTTCATACCAAACTTCGGCCCGCTTATCGCGATGATACCCGCTGTGTTAATAGGCTTTACAGAAAGTGTGAACACAGCCTTAGTGATAGCATTATTATACATTTTAATCCAAACGATCGAAAGTAATGTCATTACTCCGACGATTCAAAATGTAATGATTAAAATTCCACCTGCGCTTATAATTATCAGCCAAGTGCTGTTCGGTACGCTTACCGGTAGTTTAGGAATTATTCTTGCAACTCCCCTCCTGGTTGTCATTATTGTAGTAGTAGATGAGTTGTATGTAAAACAGCAAAACCAAGAAATGATCTGATTCATAGAGAACTTAAAAAAAAGAACAACAAAAGCAGATCATTTCTTAGGTTTTGATAAAATATACCTATATGTTTATGCTGGTACCTGTCGTGGTTTTTCTCGTTCCCAGAATCGATGCAAAGCGATTGCTTTCACAAACTGTTCTGTCAGCGTTTTGTGGTCTGCTTGTACAATAATGCCTTCTGTTAACACTGTCTCGTCAGAAAAATCTGACGGTAGTTTATTCGCAAAATAAGTAGCTTCCAATACTTGTAAGGCCTGCTCATCTGCTGCAATAGCTTTGCAATGTTTAAACGCTTCATTCAAAAAATGAACAGCATTCGCCTCGGCTTCAATTGTGGCCACGCTATTGGTACCACCCGGCACATACACGGCATCATATAATACGGAGGCTGCAGTTAAAAAACTTTCATCAACCGCTACCTCTTTACCGCCCATGCCGATGACTGCATTAAGCCTTGGTGCGATGACATGCACGAGCGCTCCCAATGCTGTCAAAGAATCTTTAACGGCACGTACCGCTTGCTCATCTACCCCATCAGCCACTAAAAAAGCAACTTTTCGCGATACAATACTGTCTTTGATCGTGTTTTTCATGCTTAAGGCCGCAGAAGAGGGCAATGACAACTCGGCCTGAACAGGTTGGTAATCGGCCACGTTTCCATCCGCAGGGATACTATGATTAATAGGTTGTTCGGGCTTTTGAGGCACTTTCAAGCCAAGCGCATAAGCAACTTCCGAAGCAAGCCCCTTATCGATCAGTGATAATATACCGATCATTCGTTGGCGTATCGCGACCGTTTTTACTTTGCCGAGCTCAAAAGAAAAGGCATCAATCAAATGATTTTTTTCCGGATCCGACTGACTATTGAAAAATAAACGGGCCTGACTAAAATGATCGAAGAAACTTTTACTTCTTGCACGTACTTTCTTAGCATCTATCCGTTCCTGATAGCTTGTAAATCCTCCCTCGGCGGCCTTCGCCTGTATAGGGTCACCACCTCCCAAAGAATTTGGATTATAACTAGATTTACCCTTATTTATTTGTTGCCGCATAAAACCATCCCGTTGGTTATTATGAATGGGTACAACGGATCTATTGATTGGGATTTCATGAAAATTAGGACCTCCCAATCGGATCAGCTGCGTATCTGTGTACGAAAATAATCGCCCTTGAAGCAAGGGGTCGTTAGTAAAATCAATCCCCGGTACAACGTGTCCTATATGAAAAGCAACCTGCTCTGTTTCCGCGAAAAAATTGTCCGGATTACGGTTCAGCGTCATCTTTCCAATACGCTGTACGGGCACCAACTCTTCCGGAATTATTTTGGTAGCATCAAGAAGATCAAAATCAAACTTAAATTCATCTGCCTCCGGCACAATCTGCACGCCTAATTCCCATTCTGGAAACGCACCACTTTCGATGGCTTCCCATAAATCGCGGCGATGAAAATCAGGATCTTTACCAGAGATGTTCTGCGCTTCGTCCCAAGCAACAGAATGGACTCCTAATAGCGGTTTCCAATGGAACTTAACAAAACATGCTACTCCCTTATCATTTATAAAGCGAAAGGTATGCACACCAAAGCCTTCCATCATCCGATAGCTTCGTGGTATGGCGCGATCACTCATAAGCCACATAATCATATGTGCCGACTCCGGCATTAAGGAGATAAAATCCCAAAAGGTATCATGCGCTGATGCAGCCTGCGGTATCTCATTATCTGGCTCAGGTTTAACGGCATGCACTAAATCGGGAAACTTTATGGCATCCTGTATAAAAAATACTGGCATATTGTTGCCTACCAAATCGAAATTACCTTCCTGCGTATAAAATTTAACAGCAAATCCTCGGACATCTCTAGCCAAATCTGTTGACCCTCTCGACCCTGCAACAGTTGAAAAACGAACAAACACGGGCGTTTCAGTAGTGGTATCATTCAAAAAATGCGCTTTGGTGATTTCCTTTAACGGTTTATATACTTTAAATACGCCATGTGCGGCAGAACCGCGCGCATGCACAATACGTTCCGGTATACGCTCATGGTCAAAATGTGTTATCTTCTCGCGCAGTATAAAATCTTCCAATAATGTAGCGCCCCGCTCCCCCCCTTTAAGCGAGTTCTGATCATCGTTAACCTTCACCCCCTGATTGGTGGTCATAAATTCCCCTGCACTTTGCTCCATATCAGGTTGCAGATTTTCAATTTTCTTATTATCAGGTTGAGGTATCGGTTTTTTAATTTCTTTTTTTGCCATTTGTTTTTTGTTTAAGCTTCATCAGCTGCCTGGTAGTTTATATTATTTTCGGCAACTTCAGTTAGTAATTGATCAGCTGCTTTTTCCTCTATTAATGTCTGCTCTAAAAGGTTTGCCACTTCATCAAGTCCCAACGTCACAGCTAGCTGGTAGAGTCCGCCGTAAGTAGCGATTTCGTAATGTTCCACCTTTTGAGCTGCCAGAATGATACCTACATCTCTGGTAGCTGTTTGCGCCGTTGTACTTTCTATGATGCCCTCTCCTTCCTTCGTCAAACCTTCCATGGCATCACATTTCTTGGCAATGGCCTTTTCTCCAAGTAAAGCAAACACCTCTTCGAGCCTGTTTACATGCTCTACCGTTTCTTTTAAATGATTTTCTATAGCCTTAGCAAGTTCTGTAGAGGTAGCCTCTTTAGCCATTTTTGGTAAATTTTTAACCAGGTGATTTTCTGCCCAGTAAATGTCCATGATGCCATCAAGGAATAACTCCCGTAAAGCTGGTTCTGCAGCAACAGAAGTTTTTGTCTTAAATTTAGGCTCGCTGCCAGTTTCGTTTTTCATAATGTTGATTTTGAGTTTACTTGGTGAATACAATCTATCATGATAGATTTACGATCGTAGTTCCAACAACCTTACCAATTCAACGAGTACTTCTCAGCAATTGTTTTTTTTATTAAATACATCACCAAACAACATCAATGAAAAACAGCGGCTATACTATTTTTAAAAATATTGCGCGATTACAGCATTTTGGCAAGCTTTTTTCTAATGTCCTATTTACCCTATACTTTACTTGTTAAATAAGTCCACTAGGAGCGCTTCACGCGTTTTTCTCCAAACATTTCTCTTCCATTTTGTCATCCAAAGCACATCATTTGTCATTCAAAACACATCAAATAAAACACCCATTAAAGGCACAATATTTTCTCAATAGTGGCACACCGATTGTAAATTCTAAACCGTCAGATGAAAACAGGGTTCACATGCTACCAAACCTTGTAGATCAAGAAGCATCAAATCTTCTACATATTTTTTAAGTACATCTATGAAAAACGAAAAAAAAATACCTATTCTTCTCAAGAGAATGAGCGGGAAAGAAAGCGACCAAATTTATCTCCTCTCACAAAAAGCCATTGTGTTAGGTGACTTCTTACAAGACCTACAATTGAACGAAGAAAAACCGTTAGCATTTGTGCAAAGACTGTTATGGCTTAGCAAGGGTTTCTACACCATCAGGCTTCAGCATGAACCCGACGAAATTATAGGATACTCATTACTTTATAAGAAAAATAAATCCTACTACTTAGGTTTCTGTATTTTACCCGATTATTATTATCTGGCCGTGATAGAACAGGCAGGCGAACAATTAAGCAGGTTAGCAAAATTTTGCGCAGGCATAACAGACATCAAAGCCAGTAACAACATTTATTATGCAGGGAATGAGGCGAGATATAAACCGCTCCTGATAAATAGCACCACACATCAGGTAGCTTAAAATTAACATTAAAATAAGCATGAACATTAGTGTGATACCCCGCCCCTGGAGAAACGTATGGATACAAGCTATCAAGCAATGGCTTGCTATCCAATTTAAGGCTAAAGATACGCATAGGAATGTGCTGGGAACATTTCCGATGTCAAGTGTACAAGCATGTTCCTATAGCTGGAATTTCGGCAATAATACCTTAATAATTGACAACAACGTCGCTGGCATTTTTGGTTTTTCAGATCGAGAGCTTATTTTACAAGAACCAAAAAAATGGCTCGACAGAATAAACCCTAAAGATATTCCAAAACTTGTTAGAAGCATAAAAAAATGCGCAAAGAGAGAATCTTCGCTCTTTCATTTAAAAATCACTGCGTTTGACAAAGATAATATACCTCTCTGTGTTACTGTACATGGTGAGGCAGACTATCTTTCGAGCACTATCCGTGGAAGTTTTCTCGTGCTGGCCCCCGACTTTGTGTATTAAGTTATCGGGCTGGCATGAGCTGCATATGCGACAGCTTAATGCTCTAATTCTTGTACGTCCGAGAACTAAAACTTAACAATCAATCGGCACAATTAAAGGATTTATTATTTTTTGATATACATTAACATGTGTTATTTACACATTTAAAACCATCGGACGTCTTTTTCGGCTTAAGTGTTGCTCTAGATTGTTCAATTAAAGGTGTGTTAATGAAAAAGAAAATAATAGTTTTAGAAGATGATCTATATATAAGGGAACTCTTAGAGCTTCTCTTGCAAGAAGAACAATTTGAAGTCCGTAGTTTTTCAAGGGCCAAGGATTTTCTCCGCAACGTTCCGTCGATAGAAGTCGATCTCTTTCTGTTAGATGTAATGCTTCCGGATGGAAATGGAATAGACATCTGTAAACAATTAAAGCGTTCTCACAGGTCAGCTGGAATTCCAGTAATCCTTATGTCGGCCAATTATAACGGACTGAACCCTTGCCCTGCTGAAGATTTTATAGAGAAACCTTTTGATATCGACGATCTTTCCAGAAGAGTCCGAAAGCAATTGGGTATGTTTTAAGTTTTCTTATTTTAAAAATAATGGCATTATCTCGTCAGATCTGCAGCCATTCAGACAGCAGTGTCAAGCTTTGGTACACTCAGCCTTGGTTGCACATTCAGAAACCGTTCCTCCGAGCAGAACACGCGGTAAAACACCAATCCCATATTATCTTTTGCTCCGGTTTTAGCCAAAATATCTCGCTTAATGGAATCTATCGCCCTCCTACTTTTATTAAAGCGAGGTGCAATTTCCCGTGCCGTCTGCCCCTCCAGCATTAAATCAAGTATAGCCGCTTCTTCGTCAGTTAATCGATCTTTAAACGTTAATCCTTCCAAATAATCTGCATACTCAGCTAAACGATCTAATAAAACACTTACCACAGACGGTTCTATAAATAGCTTATGCTGCGCAACCGATTTAAAGACCAACGAAATTGCGTGGAGGGAAAAAGAAGTGGTAAGATATCCTTTCATACCAAGCCTGATAGCTTGGACACAACGCTGTAGACTGGGTGTTCTATCCATCACCACAATTTTTAGATCCGCCTTTACATTATTCAGCAAAAAATCTATGTTGCGTTTGCTAATAAAAAAATCATGCTCGGCCAAGAACAACAAAAATTCTGTGTTAGAGGGAACCTCTTCAATGTGGGCGCCTACAAAATTAACATCAAAGACATCATTAAGAGATGCTTTTAAACCTTCGCGTTCAATAGAATTGCGGTCAACGATGGAAATTATCATATTAAGATCGAAATTATACGTTAAATCATAATACTAACATTTAAGAACGCAATAAGTTTTACTTATAGGTCATATTAATATCAACTAGTTAAATATAGTGTGATATAACGCATAACTTAGTGGCTACTCTTACTAATGTGCCATAGATTTTCTTGAAGCGGTCATCTGGTTTCTCCTACATGAGCTCGCCGTATTTTTCGTCAATAGTCTCCCAATTCAAGATATGAGCAGGTTGATGTCCACGCACGACGATGGGATTGAACTTGCTTACTATATCAGCATGTTCGTCAGCGATATCATTGGCTTCGCCAGGATCATTGAGATAAAATAGCTACGTCTTTGGCTAAAATTGCTGCTAGCTCTTTTACTACATTCGGATTGGTGTTGGCTACATTATTCTTTTCGCCTATATCTTTTGATAAGTCATACAATTGCGGCTGCGGGGCATTTCCTAATTCGGTATCCGTCAATTTAGCATATGCACGTCCATTGCTTGGCTCAATATATTTCCAGTTCCCTTTGATCACACCTAAACTTCCGGCATGTTCAATTAAGTGACTTCTCCCCCGTTTATCTTTTCCAATAAAGGTGTCCCACAAAGCTTGGCTATCAAAGGCTTCCCCAGAAGGTACTGCTAGCCCTAGCATATCTGCAACCGATGCGAGAAGATCGATCTGACAGATAAGTGCATCCGATGTTACGCCTTTAGCAACCCCTGCCCCTCCAACAATGAAAGGCACCCGCGTCCCCCCCTCGAAGATACTGTATTTCCCACCTCTCAAAGGCCCTGCAGGCATATGTCCATTCCGTTGAGTTACCGCTCCATCTTGATAGCCGTCATCCAGTACCGGTCCGTTATCGCTAGTGAAAATAATAATCGTATTATCCGCTAAACCTAGTGCCTCCACTTGATCCATTACCTGTCCGACAGTCCAATCCAACTGCAGAATGGCATCGCCCCGATAACCTAAGTCGCTTTTTCCTTTAAATACTGTGGCAGGCATACGAGGCACATGTGGTTCGGTGAGCGCAAAATAAAGAAAGAACGGATTCTCCTTATTCCTTTTAATATATTCTTGGGCTACTGAGAGGAATGTGGTAGAAAGCTCCTCATCTACCCAGCGTGCACGATCCCCCCCACTCATATAGCCGATACGACCAATACCGTTTACAATAGTTTGATTATGCCCTTGCCCTGGTGACGAATGCATTTTTAATAATTCGGGATGCTCTTTCCCGGTTGGATCATTACCGACTTGTTGCTGGTAATCAACTTCTATCGGATCATTTTCTTCAAGCCCTAACACGTGATGATTTTCCATAAACACCGTAGGCACACGATCGGCTGTCGCTGGAAATATGAATGAATAATCAAATCCAACCTCATTGGGCCCGGGCTTTACATCCGTGTTCCAATCCTTCTTCACTTGTGTACCTAAACCCAAATGCCATTTGCCAACAACCGCCGTATGATAGCCAACCTGCTTAAAAACTTTCGGCAAGCTGATCCGATCAGTGGGAATAATAAGCTTGGCGTCGCCTGGAAGCACCCCAGTACCCTGCTGTCGCCAGGGATAAACACCGGTTATTAAACCAAAGCGCGAAGGCGTACAGGTAGCAGATGTAGTGTGCGCGTTGGTAAAACGTATGCCGCTAGCGGCTAAACGATCCAGATTAGGTGTCTGTATCTTACTAGCGCCATAAGCGCTTACATCACCATAACCTAAATCATCGGCATATATATAAATGATGTTGGGTTTGGAAGATTTTTGCTGCGCATACCCATGAACCTGACTTAATAACACCAGGCTTAAGGACACTATGCCTATCCACGGCTTTAATTTCTTTGCAATTTCCATTATGCGATATCGTCTTATCTTAGTTAAATCTTAACATCATATATAACCACCTAAACTTACAGTAAAACAATTAATTACACATCTCATATAATACCATTAAGCTATCACCTCCGTATTTCCTCCGCCTGCAAGTGTCTGCTCTACCGGTTTATTGGTTTCCCAAGAACCACCGGTAAAATCAGGGATATCAATAGAATTAGAACGGTTTGATACCGACCATTCGCTTAGAGGTGCGATGGCGCTCCACAGCGCGGCGTCATAAACATCTTGATCAAGCGGTAAACCGTTACGCAGGCAATCAATCAATCGCCAATCCATCATAAAATCCATGCCCCCGTGGCCACCAATTCTCTTTGCCATCTCTCCTACTTTATGTACAATCTCTGGCGTGTATTTCTCCTCCAGTTGTTTGAAAGTGCTTTCGTTGATCCATTCTTCACCTTCAGCGATGCGGGCTGGCTCCGGCCATTTCTGTGCGAAAGCCTTTGTACCACTTATTACATGGAGACGTGAATAAGGTCGCGGTGAGGACACATCATGCTGCAACATTATAGTACGCCCTTTAATCGTGCGTATGGTGGTAGTACTCATATTGCCCCGGTATTTTTTTGAGGCGAAATCTTTATAAAAATCATCTTGCTGCGCCAGAACTTTAGCCTTGGGCGCCATACTGAAATCGTTGCTCGACATCGATGTTAAATAGTCCATACGATCGCCACGATTAATATTCATGACCTGACAGATAGGTCCCAAGCCGTGTGTAGGATATAGATTTCCATTTCGATAATTTTCTTTCAGACGCCACATATCGTAATAACCGTCCTTGCTGAAATTACTCGCTAACAAATCATGTAGATAAGCCCCTTCTCCATGAACGATATCTCCAAAGAAACCCTGCCTAGCCATGTTGAGTGTCATTAATTCAAAAAAGTCGTAACAGCAGTTCTCCAACATCATACAATGTTTTTTTGTGGCCTCGGAGGTTTTCACCAATTGCCAGCATTCATCTATGGTTGTGGCTGCCGGAACTTCGATTGCGGCATGTTTACCTGCCTTCATTGCGTATACTGCCATGGGCGTATGCAGCTGCCAAGGCGTACAGATATAGATCAGATCGATATCTTCCCGATCGCACATTTTCTTCCAAGCATCAGCAGTGTCGGCATAAATGTCCGGCTGATGACCACGTTCCTGCATCTTTTTTTGCATAGCCTCTGCATTTTTTCGACGAATATCGCAGAGCCCTTTGATCTCGACTCCCTCAATATGACTCATCCTATTGACGGCTCCCGGCCCACGATTTCCAAGCCCGATAAAACCGATTCGCACCTTATCTAATTTTGCAGCGCGGTAACCACTCATATTGAATTGCTGGACAGGTTCATGGCTTTGCACACCGGCCATCGAATGCTCCGAAGCGCTCGTTAATAGGCTCTGGCCTAAAATACCCAAACTTGTTAGTCCGGTAAACTTTAGAAAGTCTCTTCTCTTGGTATACATATAAGATTGTTTTAGTGTTACATCCGGTTATCAAGATTCCGACAAATTGGTTCGGCACATAACTTAATTATGCCATACAATCTTATTGATTTATCTGCTATCTTCCAAGCGTTTAGCAAACGCAATCGGTTGTTTAATTTAAATCCTGCATCTTAGTTACGCTTTTTGTTAGACTGCTGTTCTTTCGCCCAAGCTTGTAACAGCGAAATCGCTTTTGCCAATACACCTGCCGAGCCTTTGAAATTTCCCGAACCACTCGCGATATGTAAAGCTTTTGTTGAAAAAGACATTAATTAACCAATTAA
>DATMSZ010000405.1:0-33673 GCA_035565175.1 Pseudosphingobacterium sp. | reverse complement strand
ATCGGCATGCCGAAAGGTGAACGACCGGTAAGGACAGTGGTCGACCCGACCACCGGACAGTTCATCAGTGCCATCAATGAAGGCACGCAGATCGAATTCAATAAGACAATGGAAGCTTACGGTCTTAGGGAGCTTTTAGCTTAAACGTCTTACCCTCCTCAGGCTTTGTGCCGCCCTGATTCCCCGGTGTCCCTCTGGATAGAAGGACATCGGTTTCAGGTTTGATAGGAGTTGCGGTTCAAAATTGTTTAAAGAGGCGAAATATGCAAATTATCATTTGAGGATTTTAGATTTGTTTCCAGTGGAGGTACTTCACAAGTCTTGGGGCAATGCACCTGCGTTAAGAAATTTCATCTAATCGATATTAAACGATCGCCGAAAAGCTAATGGGGACAAATCCGTTTTTTGCTTGAATAATTTATTAAATGAAGCAGGACGCTCAAAGCCCAGTTCATAAGCAATCTCACTAACTGATAGATCGGTCGTTGATAGCCTTTCTTTCGCTTTTTCTATAAGTTTATTATGGATATGCTGTTGTGTGCTTTGCCCAGTATGGACTTTCAATAAGCTACTAAGATAGTTTGGAGTCAAATTCAGCTGCTCAGCAATCTCCTGTACCGTTGGAATACCATTTTCCAGCAGACGATCGGAACTGAAATATTGATTCAACAGAGATTCTAGGCGTGTAAGCATTTTATCGTTGGTAATGCGTCGGGTAAGAAACTGCCGCTCGTAAAATCGTTCAGTATAGTTGAGTAAGAGTTCGATTTGCGTAATGATGATGTTGTGGCTGAACTTATCGATATTTGATTGATATTCTTGCTGAATGTTTTTAAATACCTCAACCATCATCTGTTCTTCTTTTTCTGATAAAAATAAGGCCTCATTGACCGCATAACCGAAAAATTCATACGTATGAATTTTGGTTGCCAAAGCTGTTTTCCATAGAAAATCAGGATGAATCAACAGCAGCCACCCGGATGGTTCGGCCTGTGCTTCGGGGTCGATCTCAATATGGATTACTTGCTGAGGGGAAACCAGAGCAAGCACGCCTTCTTCAAAATCATAGGGCTGTTGGCCATAATTAAATTTTTTGCTGACATTCCTTTTCAGACCAATGGAATAAAAATTCTGCACCCATTTTATGTCCGTGTATTCTGGCGGATAGTTCACCAGACTATAATCTATCAGGCTGACCAGTGGATGCGCCGGTTTGGGAAGATTGCTGAATTGATGAAATTCATAGATGGTATTTAGCTTAAGGTTCACGTGCATGATATCAAAGTTAGTAATAGATTATAGATTGACAAAGAAGCATAATCTGAACCTGTCAGACGATGCTTCCTCAAAAAACTGTTTTACCACTCTTGGTCTGTAGGTAGGATAAATAGCTCGGAAACATCTAGGTAATCAGGTGATTCCAATGCATAAATCATACTGTTGGCTATATCCGGCGGTGTCAGGAAGGTCATTTGATCACGCAAATCTTCCATGCCTTCTTTGTAATTTTTGTCGGTGATCTGATCGTACAGGTTGGTGGCCACTGCTCCGGGCTGAATACTGGTGACGCGGATATTGTGTTTCTTGCCGATTTCCATCCGCATGATATCAGAAAATGCAGCGACAAAATGCTTGGATGCACAGTAAACGGCAAGTCCTTTAAATAGTTTGCGCCCAGCAATGGAAGATAAGTTGATGATGTGACCACTGTGTTTGTCAATCATTTGGGGCAGCACAGCTGCTGTAACATTTAAAACACCATTGATATTGACATGAACCATATTATCCCATTCATCAATCTTGAAGGCATCAATGTCTGAAGCAGGCATAATGCCGGCATTATTAATCAAAATATCGATCGCGCCATAGTGTTCCTGCAGTTCTTGTACGCCAGTGTGCACGCTTGATTTGTCTGCCACATCCATTGCTACCGAAAATGCTTCACCACCAACTTGTCTGATTTCCTGTTCGATAGTCTTTAATTTTTCAATGCTTCTTGCTGCTAGGCCGACTTTGACACCTTTTGAAGCTAATGATTTCGCTACCCCTTCACCTATTCCGCTTGAAGCTCCCGTTATTAAGGCTACTTTTCCTTTTAGTTCCATAGTACTTATTTTTTGTACTGCAAAATTCAGGTAATCCTATGGAAGCAGATTTTCCAAATCATGGAAAGTCTTTGCCAAATCTACGAATGAGATATTTCTAACCTAATGGATATCGAAAGTTTGGTCCAGATCGAGATTTTTTTGAAGGTCAACTAATACTTGAGTCCCCATTTATGAAGATCATCTATTACTTTTAACAATTCTTCTCCCTTTTTTGTAGCTGTATACGCTATTTGTGGAGGGATTGTATTCTCAAGGGGTGTCTTGTCAACAAGCTTGTCTTCTACCAGCTCTGATAATCTTTTTCCAAGCATCTGATCGGAAAGAGATGGAAAGGCTTTTCTTAGTGTGCTGAATTGATGAATCCCATGTTTGATACTATGTAAAATTTGCATCTTCCATCTCGGGCTAATATTCCTTAAAATTTCATTTACCTCACAGGAATTATTAAGTACCTGGATATTACACGCGTTTGTGGTGCCATTTTTTAATTTGCTGGACATACTCGTATTATGTTTGACTCACTCATTTTAGGGTGAGTTATTGTAGTTGCTTTTTGTGCGACCTAAATTTGTATAAAATTAAAAAATATGACAACAAAAATTGCCAAATCGGCCTCGTTTTATCTGATGATATTACTATTGGTACTCAACAGTATCAACCTAAGTGCTCAAAATAGATCCCAACAACATTCCGTTTTCATTCTGGTACATGGTGCCTGGCATGGTGGCTGGTGCTGGGAAAAAGTTAAAGAAAAGCTTTCTTCAAAAGGTGATCTGGTCTACACTCCTACCTTGAGCGGTATGGGTGAGCACAAACATAATTTGGACAGTACGATTGATCTAAATACACATATTCAAGATATTGTAGGGCTAATCGTAAAAGAAGATCTTCATCATGTCATTCTCGTTGGGCACAGCTATGCGGGCCTTGTAATTTCAGGTGTTGCAGACAGAATTCCAGAACGTTTGGAAAAACTGATCTATCTGGACGCTGTATTGGCTGAAAACGGTCAGAGTACGTTTTCAGTAAATCCTAAGGAAAGTCAGGAAGCCTTTTCGAAAACGGCAATGGATCATGATAAAGGATTGAGCATTCCCCCACCTTCGAGTACTTGGTTTGGTGTAACCGATAGTGCAGCTATCAAGTGGACAAATGACCGTTTAACCAGCCAACCATATAAAACATTTAGCCAGCCTTTGGTCTTAAAACATCCTTATGGCAATCATTTGCCCCTAACTTATATTGCTTGTACAAGCCCAGAATTGCCCGTCCTTATACAGTTTGCAGAAAAGGCTAAAAATAACAAAGTATGGGATTATTATGAACTTAAAACGGGCCATGATGCCATGGTTACTATGCCTTCGGAACTCGCGGCGCTCTTATTTTCTTTAAAATGAGCTAATCAATAAGCCTCCATTACACCAGATTCGTGGGGGCTTATTGATTTTCCTCTTCTGTTATATCCTTAAGTTCCTTTCGTTTGCTCCAAAAATAAATAGCGAACAATACCGTCACTACAGGTATAACCGCCCCAAATTCATCAATATACCAAGGGGAACGAATATTTTGTTCAGTAATTGGCGTAAAAATACTCTGAATAAAAAGATTATGGCTTGCATGTAGCAAAACTCCCGTCCACAAACTTCCTGACTTCATCCTATACCAGGTATAAATAAAACTGGCCGCTGTGATAGAAACCGTAAAACAAATCAAGCCATACCAAGCTGGTGTCCCATTGTTATAATTTCCAAAAATCAATAAAGGATAATGCCAAATACCCCAAATAAGGCCAGATGTCAATGATACTCCGGTATATCCCATTTTTTTAGCCAGTTCAGGGACTAAAAGGCCCCGCCAACCGATTTCTTCTCCTAGTGCGGTGGAGATACTTGCAAGCATGCCTATAACAGCATTCATGAAAAAGAATACTATAATGAACAGCCATTTTGGTAGAGCATCCCAACCAAATTCATGTGCAGTATTAGAAACAAATGTTGTGTTATAAAAACTTCCCCAGCCTATTGACCAAATGATAAGGTAAGCAATAAAAGAATAGCAAAGTGGAATCAGATAACTTCCCCATAGGTATTTTGTCTTGCTCAGACTCCAAGCCAGATCAGATATTTTACGTCCTATAAGCTTTAATGTGACGAGCGTTGCCAATGCTGGACACCACATAATTCCATAACCGAACATACGGCTGGCAATCCGGCCGGCATCCGGAGCATTCAATGTAAGTATCCAAATAATGGAACTAAAGAGTAAAGTAAAAATTTGATAAAGTAGAATTGTATTTTTGGTTTTCTTCAACTGCATAGATTTCATTTTTGTGTTTAAATGTCAGGAAAAAAAGAAAGTACATTTAATTAAAAAAGGTCAATTATTTGGCAATTCAGTTCAAATTAAAATAGGCTTTAGATTTGGTTTTTCTGGAAGCTAGCGTATTGCTCCTTTTAAAATACTGAATTGCATAGCTGTTTCACAAATACATCGAGATCATCTGTCGGCGACCGATAAAATATCTTTTTACGAATTAGAAAAGAATATTTCACTGTTATTGTTTCTTGTTGAAATGTGGCCGGATATTAGAAATCAAAGTTACCGGATGAACCAAATATGCTAATAATTGACCTAATTGACAAAGCGTTTCTATTTTCTGCATGGCAACTTTGTACTGTCAATACCGACAATATAATTTAACTAATATATAGAAATGAAACGTTCAGCAACAGCACATTGGGAAGGAAGTGTAAAAGAAGGCAAAGGCAATTTAACTACCCAAAGCGAAATTTTAAATCAGACAATTTACAGTTTCAGGACCCGCTTCGTAGGAGATGAGAAAGGAACCAATCCCGAAGAATTGTTAGCGGCAGCACATGCAGGCTGCTTTACGATGGCCGTTAGTTATGCTTTAACGGAAAAGGGAGTAACACCCACATTTTTGGACACGGAAGCAGTTGTATCAATGGATGGTGCCGGCATCACCGGAATCCATCTTTCCATTACCGGAAATGTACCGGGTATTAGTGCGGAAGATTTTGAAGCCATCACAAAAGGAGCGGAACAAAACTGCTTAATTTCAAAAGTTTTGAAAGTACCTATAACTTCAGAAGCTTTACTTATTTCATAACAATCAAGTATGTTGAATAACTTTTTCGTAGTATGCTAACAATGTCTCGTTCAACATTTTTATCTATATTTGGTTCAATGTTGATGAGCATTGTGTAGTTAATACCATATACTATTTTAAGCCATGACAGTTAAATACCTGCTAAATAATTTACAGAAACTATAACTTAAATGCAATTTTAAAAAAGGTATTATTTTAGATGGTTACTGATTACAAAAAATTTGACTTGTTTGGGAAGACACTTATTCAGAAAGTGGACTTAAAATCGCCTTTTGAATTTGCCTTCCCTGTGGCAGAGCAAGCCTGCTTCTTATATATGCTGAAAGGTGAGATAGAATACCAATCAGCAGGTGATCATTTGAAGATACCTACCCATCACTCCTTGTTGCTTAACTGCATCAACTCAGGTAAACAGATACATGATATCGGTTCGGATGGCGAAGGTGAGATCGTCATTGTTACGTTCCATCCGGATGTACTGAAAAAAGTTTATGATAAAGAAATCCCACTAATCTTTAAGCCAAACAACCAGGTAACCAACCAGTCCAGAGGGGCAATCAGTAATGACTTTTTGATTCAAAAATATATTGAGGGATTGCTCTTTTATTTTGAAAATCCATCTTTGGTCAGTGATGAAATTTTGGTTTTGAAGCTAAAAGAAATCATACTTTTATTATCGCAAACACGAGATGCGGAAACCATACAAGTCATACTGTCGCAACTTTTCTCGCCGGCAACCTATACGTTCAAGCAAATTATAGAAGCCAATCTATTTGAACAAGTCGGTGTAGAAGATCTGGCGCAAAAAACCAATTTGAGCGTTTCTTCGTTTAAAAGGGAATTTAAAAAATTATATAACGATTCTCCTGCCAATTATATCCGAACTAAACGATTGGAAAGAGCCGCAGAATTGCTTTTAGCTTCTAATGAACGTATTACAGACATTGCGTTTGATTGTGGATTCAATGACTTGGCAAATTTCACTAAAAGTTTTCACGACAGATATAATGTTTCCCCCTCAAATTACCGCCTAAAATAAAAGAAGAGTGAGTATGGGTACGGGCTTTAAATTGCATGCGAACGCGTGTCTGATTTTTTGAAAATCTAACGATAGATACACTCCATTCCGGCCCAAATAGACAGATTATTGAACGGATTCACAAAATGCTTTCCTTTCTTGAATTGCAATTTTGCATTGTCAATAGTGACTTAACGAATTATTTTATCAGACAATGAAAAATTTAAAATTAGCAATGACAGCAAGCATTTTTACTATGTTGTTTTCAATCAATACGTTTGCTCAAAGCGCTCCCAAAATTATCGCCGTCATAAACAAAGCCAATTGGTGCAGTGTATGCAAGGCAAACGAAGAAAGAGCAATGGCAGCCTTTAATGAAAACAACAAGGATGGAGCCTATCAGTTTGTGGTTAACGACCTCTCTAATGCCGAAACTTTGAAAAAATCAGCGGTAGAAATTCATCAGCTCGGGCTTACGAAATTAATGGAATCCTATCAGGCAACAGGAATAGTGTGTCTGTTTGACGCCAAAACCAAAAAACCGATCAATCAGTTACTCATGTCCCTGTCTTCCGAAGATATTGGCAGGGCAATGGCCATGCTCAAAAAAGACAGATAATACTGTTTATACTCTTCTTGGAAAGGTGGTTTGAAATGAGACTGCCTTTCTAAAACCATCAGAAACTGCTGTCTTTGTTTCTAATGGGATGGTAATAATCTAAAAAAACGTAAAAATTCAAATAAATATGAAATTCATAAAAAATATAGGTTTTTTATTCGTACTGATAATGACCCTGACTTCTTGTTCAAAGGATGACAATGATTCGGTTAAAGATGGAGAGCATTCAACTTTCGTTTTGGTGCATGGCGCCTGGCAGGCTTCCTTTGTGTGGGATAAGGTTAAGGCAGATTTAGAATCCCAAGGCAACAAAGTTGTTAAGGTAGAATTATTAGGTCATGGAGACGATCAAACTCCTGTTTCTGAAATCACTTTTGATGGATATGTTAAACAGGTAACAGATGTTATAGATGGATTAAATGAGCCTGTTATATTGGTAGGGCACAGTTTGGGGGGAGCGATAGTTACCCAGGCAGCCACAAAGGTTCCACAAAAAATAGAGAAATTAATATATGTAGCCGGGTTTATTCCTAAAAGTGGCAGTAGCGTATTCGAGTACTCGGCAATGGATTCCGGCGCCTTGATATCTGCGGTACTGGATTTTTCTACAGACGGGAGTACGGTAACGATTGCCGATCCTGAAGTAAATATGCGAGATGTTTTCTGTCAATATGGTTCTGATGAAGATATAAACTTATTGGTGGAAAAACTTCGTCCAGAACCGGTTGCTGCTGCCGGAACTCCGCTGAATTATGACAGCGATGTTTACAGTTCAATAGCTAATAAATACTATATCTATACTACCGAGGACAAAGCCATCAGTTATCCTTTTCAACAGCAAATGGTCAATGAAGCGCACATTACAAAAACCTATAAAATTGAATCAGGACACAGCCCATTTCTCTCCAAACCAAATGAATTATTTCAGCTCCTTAATCAGATAGCTCAACAATAATCATTTATATTTTGAAAATGCAATGCTTTTATAGAAGAATAATGTAGGTCAGCCAAACGCAGAAAACTACACCGCATTTCTACAGGAGGGCATGGAAAAATTCAAATAAATGCAATAAAAGCGTTCTGAACCAAATCACCAAATTATTGGGCTGATTGGCAAAATGCATCTCTTTTTTGTAGTGCAATTTTACCTTGCCAATAGTGGCAACAGCTAATCGTTGTTTTATGAAACAGATAAAAATAAATACTTACGTCCTATGCTTAGGTTTCTTTTTAGTGAGCCTACTGCCGTCATGGAGCTTAAGAGCACAACAGCGATCTTCAGAAAATACAGGGATTATCTTTAGTAACCAGGCGTTTAAAAAGGTGCTGGCAACAGCCCAAGCCAGTCATAAGAACATATTTGTTGACGCTTATGCGACCTGGTGCGCACCTTGTAAACAACTTCAAAAAACGACATTCAAGGACGCTAAAGCAGCAGCTTATTTCAACAAAAACTTCATCAACATCCGTATTGATGTGGAAAAAGGAGAAGGGATTGATCTGGCTAAAAAATGGCAGATAGAAGGATTACCCACACTCCTTATTCTTGACGAAAAAGGTGAAGTGATTGCCGATCATACCGGGTATGTTGATGGAGCGGGTTTACTTGAATTTGCTAAAGAAATAACAGGTAGAGAATAAATTCAAAATAAATAATATGGACCGTCCACGATTAAATAATCATTGAACATACAGGGGAATGATTATTTAATCATGGTAAGCTCCATCTGACTACTATAAAACAAAAATAAACAGATGAAAAAGAAAATATTGTTGTTATATGCCTTACTGTTTTGCTCGGTTTGGGGACGCTCAGCTACCCCTTATGAAAAAGCAACCGACAAAACGGATACCGTAACCTTTGCTTCCGGTTGTTTTTGGTGCATAGAGGCTAAATTCTCGCAACTGAATGGGGTTTTGAAAGTAACCTCCGGTTATACCGGTGGTGATGTAGCCAATCCGAGTTATGAGCTGGTATGCACGGGTACTACGGGACATGCCGAAGCGGTTAATATCGTTTACGATCCTGAGATTATCTCATATGATGAATTGCTGCAAGCTTTTTTCTTATCGCATGACCCTACGCAATTGAACCGCCAAGGTAATGATGTGGGCACACAGTATCGTTCTGCGATATTTTACCATAATGAAATGCAACGTCAAAAAGCGGAATACTATATCGCAGCATTAACGAAACAGAAAATTTATAGCAAACCTATTGTAACCGAGGTAAAAGCCTTTACGAAGTTTTATAAGGCCGAAAACTATCATCAGGAGTATTATACAAAGAATCCAAACCGAGGTTACTGCCGATATGTGATCCAGCCGCAACTGGAAAAATTCAAGAAGATATTTAAGGATAAACTGAAAAAATAAATCGAACCATCATGAAGAAAATAATTTTTTGCTGTTTACTGGCGATAATTTCTTTTGCCGTTCATGCACAGAACCAGCGATCAGATAAAGGGCATTAAAACAACCCCTATTATTCGACAACGGATACAACCAAACTGAACGTATCTGATGACGAATGGAAAGAAGTACTGTCGGCAGACCTTTACGCGATAGCCCGGGAAAAGGATACGGAGCGGCCGTTTACTGGAAAAGTAAAACCAGGGGTACTTATTACTGTGCAGCTTGCGGTAACATTCTTTTCAGGTCGGATGCCAAGTTCGCAAGTAGTTGCGGATGGCCAAGCTTTTATGAGCCGATCAGAAAAAATAGTGTGGAATACGTAGAAGATCACTCTCATGGAATGGACAGAACAGAAGTGCTTTGCGGTAGATGTGGCGCACATTTGGGCCATATTTTTGATGACGGGCCAGCACCAACCTATAAAAGATACTGCATGAACTCCATTAGTCTTGACTTTGAACCAAACAAAAAATAATCGAGAAAATAGTTAAGCAACCAATTGTGTGAAATGTTCAATACCCCATTATAATATGATAAAAAAGAATTTTAAATTTCAGGATTTCTTAATGGATCTGATACTTTGATCTTGCAGCATTCATGCGCAGAACATGGTTAGTAGGTGCTCCTTATCTAACCATTGGTTTGCCGGTACTGACCTTTTATATACAATTTAATATTTCCACAACCATTCGATTTTTCTCTCTAAAAGCTTACCTGGATTTTTGAACCAAATTGTCAAATAATTGGACTAATCTACAAATTCATCCTTTTTCGGATGGTGTAATTTTGCACTATCAATAATTGTTAAATTTTAAAATTAAACTCATGGGACTATCACATTTAGGCATTTTTCATACTGTTATAGGTGTTGCTGCTATTATTGCAGCCATTATATCTTTAATAAGAAGAGGTAAAATAGATCTCAGCCAATTGAGTGGCAAGATCTATTTTTATTTTACCTTAGTTACATCGTTAACTGCTTTAGGACTATCCAGTGTTAAAGGGGTGAATCCGGGGCATATTCTTGCGCTGTTAATTGTTATATTGATTTCGGTGGCTTACTATCTTTACGCAAAAAAAACAGGAAGTAATCGATCACGTTTTATTGAAAACTTTTTTTTGACGTTCAGCTTTTTCCTGTCCCTGATTCCGACGGTTAATGAAACCTTTAACCGTATCCCGGTAGGTCATCCGTTGGCCAATGGACCGCAAGACCCATTAATCGGAAAAACCCTTCTCGTACTTTTTGTGCTGTTTGTGATCGGTTCTATTTTGCAGTTCAGAAAGCAAAAGCGAATAAATAGGGCAATATAAATTTGAATTTTTTATTGACAAAAATTTAAAACCAGCGCTTTATTTAGCAGCACGATTGGATGAGCTTGCAATCTATTATTGTCAATCGGAAATTGAGAAACATCAAGCGAAGACTGAATGAAATTCCTCTTCGCTTGATCGACTCATACAGGCTTGAGCTAACTTTGCAAAGTAAGTATATTTGTTTTTGCCCATTCTCGGATACCGATTGTAGGTATCCTCCGTTGATAATTAAACGTCTTTTCCATCGGCCAGGTTACGCCAGGTTGCGTGAATACCATACGATATTTATTGAAAACATCATCTGGTCTTTGTTCTAAAGCTGAAGATAGGTGTGCCTTATGCCAAAGAATGCGCTCAAAAGTGGTATTGAAGACGGCTTCTACTTCTTCGGCAATTTGTGTAAAAGTGGCCGTCTCGCCAGAAACAAATACAACCTCATTTACAATTTCTGGTTGATGAAATAATACCTCAATGGTCAGTTTTCCAATATCCTCGCAACAGGTTAGGGTCAATGAATGGTTCCAATCACCGAGTGCGTGGACGACCTTGTTCTCAAGGCTGATGACCCCGAAATCTTCGCGAAACAAGAAACTGGTAATCATGCCGGTAGATACAATTACCCATTGTGTTCGGTCTTGGGCTCGCAGAAGGTCCCTGACATCAAGCTGCTCGTCAAAAACCGGCTGTGCGCTTCCTCTCCCGATATGATCATAATCCGCTCCAAATTGCCAGGGCACGTAACGCCTGACACCAGCTTGTAGTACAGCCTCGGTAATTTTTATCTGCATACCTTTTCCTATTGAGAAACCACTGCAGCAGATTATGGTATCATAACGGGCAAACACCTCTGCCAATTCCGTCACTGCACTCGTAAGGAGGTCTACAACCTCCAATTTTACATTCCGGAATTGTGCATGTTGTTTAAAGTCTTGAATGACCGCTCCAGAGGGTCGTACCAACGCGGCAACGGTCAGGTCCAGTTGGTGTGCATCTTGATAATCGTGTAAGGCCTGCAACATGGACAGGCCAACTTCGCCCGTTCCAACTATTAAGAATGAATTGTTCATCTTTGATCTATTTACGTATTGAGAATTATTTCTAACGCAAAGTTATCTCGATGAAAAAGGTCTCAAGGTGCAAGAAAACTGTTAATAGCTGCAAAAATCCTAGGTTGTTCGGTAAACAAGTGGAGTCGTTTTGGTAAGTTTCTTATAAAAATTCACAAAATGGGGTGTTTCCTGAAAATTTAAACACCAAGCAATCTCTTTTATAGAATAGTTCGTATGTTTCAAAAGTATATTGGCTTCTTCAATAATACGTTCACGGATAATGCCCTGGGTTGTTTTCCCCATTGTCTTTTTAAGCGTTTGATTCAGGTGATCGACGGTTGTGTTGAGCAAACCGGCAAAATAGGCTGGCGTCTTACCCGCTAATGGCTTTTGCAGGTTGATTTCGAAAAAAGCATTTTCTACCAGTTTAAGGAAGCGTTCGTGAAGTGTATCCTCTATATACGGAGAAGGAAAATTATCGCTTTTTATCGACTTCTGTATGTAATGGATGATATCGAACACACGGTTGCGTATCAGTTGTTCTTTAAAGAAATAATCTGAATCTTTCTCCTGTTCTATTTCCAACATTATTTGGGACAAAAAAAGGTATTGCTCTTTGCTTAATGGTTGGGCGTAAATCTCTCGATCTTTAAAGACAGGCCAATTACGGAGGTTCAGCTTGGCTGTTCCCCTGAGAAAACTTTCGCTGCACACGCAATAGGCACCAACGAAGTTTTCATCATCGGTCGAAAAGCCGGATCGTATCATCGGCTCCGTAAAAACAATTGTATAACCAGAGATAGGAACTTCTACATTATTAGAATGGTATTTGGCCGTACCATTGAGCAGGGCAATTTTATAAAACGGTTTGCGCTGCAATCGTTGACAAGCAGATAAATCCTTTTTGAGATCTTCCCAATGAAGAACATCGAAATGCCCTAAAAAGAATTGGTCATCGGGATAAGATCTATGAACATATTCGTCATAAAAAATTTCAACCTCTCTATGCATCGTTTTAAATTATCGATTGAAACAAACAGAACTCAGTTTTTTTAACAAACTGAAATCTATAGGGATTTGCAAACGCATACCTATATGGATGAGTTAATATAAGAAATAACCGGTACATAATGCATTACCGACATAAATATGACTTCCGAGTTACAACGGAAACGGGCCATCGGGGCTTGAAAACAAACTTGAGGGATCACGTTGGCCAAGAATAAGGAGTTTAGGTGCCAAGATTAAGTAAACTTGAAGATTTTTTTCTGAAATTGATCGGACTGTCGTTTCTCATAGACTTGTAATATTGGTAAAAATGACTGATATCGTGGAACCCAAATTCTTTGGCTATTTCTTTCATGTTGACATTGGAAGTCATCAACCGGCTTTCAATCAGGTTTAGCTTATATTGCTTAGTGTAATCGCGATATGACTGACCGTACGTTTTTCGAAAGTAATTACTGAAGTAACTTTCCGAAATATGGAAACGGCTTGCCATGTTACTAATCTGGAGCATTTTAGGTTGATAAATATGCTCATGGACATAATCCAAAAGATCATCCATATGACCGGATGGGGACTGCCGCCCTAAAGCATTGTAAATATTTGTACGCAGGATATCCATGATGGATAGAAACTGATGATATAGCCAAAATTCGTTGACTTGTTGCGTTACATTGCGGGCATCCACCATATTCATAAGCGTGCGCTCAATAATCCGGTCGTAAGGCGGATTTATTTGAATTTTATTTTCCTTTATCCAAAGATTGTGCATGAGGTGTTTTATACGATCAACGACTTTCAGATCACCGTTGAAGGCCGGATGTAGTGTAATATAATGAAGGCTGAATTTCAAAATGGTAAAATGAGTGATTGTCGCTATTTCAAAAACGTGATGATCGACTGGTGAGATCAAATAGACATCTCCCGGTCCGTAAAGCAATCGTTTTTCGTTCAGCATATGGACACCTGTTCCACTATAAATATACACGATCTCATAATAATTATGGCTGTGTTTGGGGAAATGCTGAACGCCATCTTCATAATCTTCAATAACCAGCGGTAAAAACTGAACAAGTTTCATAGTGTAACAAAATCTGGAACAAATAAATCTACAAAACAAAGAAACAAATCTACAATGATTTATTCTATTGGATAGCTGATTTTTACAAGATCAATGAGAAGCAATGAATATAAAAAAATGGAATATTTAGAAATTGAAGGAAAGAGGTTCTCTTATTATACAGTAGGCCAGAAAAGTAACCCTGCAATTGTGTTATTGCATGGATGGCCCGAAACATCAAAAATATGGAAAAAAATCATTCCCGGACTAGAGGTCAACTATTATGTGCTGGCGATTGATTTGCCTGGGCTTGGTGAAAGTGATGGATTAGATAAATATGATACAGGAACGGTTGCCGAGTGGGTGCATAAGATTATAGCCTCTTTCGGAGTTTCACGTTTCAACCTTATTTCGCACGATATCGGAAGCTGGGTAGCGTCTACATACGCCTTAAAATACCAGGAAGATCTGGCGTCGTTGGTTTTGATTGATGCAGGAATTCCGGGTATCCTGCCGGACTCGTTTTTCTCGTTTGACAACCATCAAAAATCCTGGCATTTTTACTTCCACGCGGTACCGGATTTGCCCGAATTCCTTATTCAGGGGCGGGTGAAGGAATACATCTCCTGGTTTTTCAACAATAAAAGCTACATAAAAACGGCTATAACCGAAGATGACATTACTTATTATGCACAAATGTATCAAGATACGCTATCGAACGGATTCGGCTATTATCGGAGTTATACGGAAAGTGTTAAGATAAATAAGCACTTGCTTAGAAAATTACCGCTGCCGGTGCTGGCTATTGGTGGGGAATTTGCAGTGGGCGATAAAATGAAGGATGTTGCGGTTGCCTTATCTGACAACTGGCGATTTGAGAACGTCAAGAACTGCGGCCATTTCGTGCCTGAAGAACAGCCCGAGGTGCTAATAAATATTCTTCTATCATTTTTGGGAAGTTGAATAAGGCTGGTGGAATTTTAATAACATTGGTTCGGCACAGGAAGTTTCTTCTTAAGAGCTAATTTCAAGCTTATATCCTTTGCCTCGGATGACAACAATTTTGATATTCGGGGCAAATTCCAGTTTTTTTCTAAGTTTTGATATGAACATATCCAGACTACGCCCCACAATAATACCTTCATCTTCCCATATCTCTTTTTGCAGCCGGCTTCTCTCTATAGTCTCATTAGGAGACAACGCAAAAATGAGCAGCAAACGCGTTTCAGTTCCAGTTAGGTCTATAGTTTTTTTATCTATTACGAGTTGCCGTTCCTGCGCATTAAATAATACCGAACCCAAATTGAAGATCTTGTTACCCTCACCTTTAGGCAAGGCTCTCCGTGGCTTAACAGATCTCAAAAAAATAAAACCAATAAATGCTAAAAATGGCAAGCCACCCAGCAGATATCCATTCTTTACTGTATTTATTCCTGTCAGTTTGAATTTAATATTGATCATGTAACATGCTCTGGGTTGCTCCCTTCCTATGCATGCTACGATATCATCTTTTTTATTTTTGGATATGGCGTATCCATAGGCTACACTGGAGTTGCTACAGTTCAGCACGTTAACAACATAATCACGTGCGAGCGGGTCTTTGGCCAACAAACGCCTGGTAGTATTCACCAGGGAGTCTGGTTGAAAAGTAAGATCATGCTCAAACCTGATTTGGTACTCGTTTTCGGCGATCTTTTCTACCGGGAGCACCCTTGATGTGCGGTCGCTCGACTGTAAGAGTAGTTCATGTCCGATCCTGCGGAGCAAAACTTCTCTCCTGGCGATATCAAAGTCCTCGTCATTGCCGGCCATATTGAAAGCCACGCAGATTACAGAGATAAACGAGAGTAAGATCAATCCGTACAGGTACTTGCCCTTCCCGGAGAGGAGATTTCGGCTATCGAACATAATATTGGTGATTTATTTACAAAGTTTACATTTTTATTTACAATCCAAATCTCTCCAACCGAAAAATATCAAAGTAGATTCGCTGAATCAATTTTGATAGGATATGAAAAGTAAAAAAATCTTATGTGGTCTGATTGCTATGCTGGCAGGTGTAATTTACTTTCCCGTACTGGCTCAGCAAAAAAATGGTACTCAGGATGTTGTTTACCTGCTAGATATTAAAAAAAGCAAACTATTTTGGAAAGCGCCAAAAAACAGTCACAAGGGTTTTATATTATTTAATTCGGGCACCCTTAGCAACTTCACTAACGGCTGGCCAACCCAGGGTACTTTCAGTATTAATATGAACAGTATGAGGAGTACTGACGAAGCTTCAGTTGCCGGGAGAAAAAAGGTTGACGCTGAGTTGAGAAGCGATGACTTCTTTGGTGTTTTAAAATATCCTACTGCCACCATAGTGGTTAGCCGGATACTCCCGGAGCCTAATCGCACGATCTTTAGCGTTTATGGCGAACTGACGATTAAAGAAGTGACTAAACCCATTGAATTTACTACTCTTATGAAGCAGAACGGGAGTACGATTACGGCAACGGCAAACATGAAGATTACCCGCGCAAACTGGAACATCAATTATCAACCGGAGCGCACATCCTGGAACCTCTTTAGCCGCCTGAAAGACAATCTCGTTGACGATGAGATCCCGGTGAGCCTGGAGCTGGTGTTTACTAAGAAATGATTGTAAGATAATGCCAACAAAAATGAAGAAATACGCACACATTTACACCTTATTCCTGCTGTTTGTTTTTAACTTTTCCTGCGAAGGACAAAACAAAACAGACCTCCCAAAAGAAAGTATCAAGTCCGAAACCGAAGACATAGCTATTTCCTCCGGACCTAACCGAATCACTCGTAATATCATACAAGATAGAAAGGGCAATATTTGGATTGCTGCATTTGATGGTATTTTTCGATATGATGGAAAATCGTTCACCAATATTACCAGTAAAGTGAGTTCGGCCCGCTTTTTTTCTGTTTTAGAAGATAGAAAAGGAAATTTTTGGTTCGCTTCTGTCGGCTCGGGTGTTTATTATTATGATGGAAAATCCTTTCGCAATTTTACAACCAGGGATGGGCTTGCTAATAATAGTGTTACTGAAATTTATGAAGATAAAATCGGTGATATTTGGTTCGGCACTGGAGCGGGAGCAAGCCGTTATGATGGGAAGTTCTTTAGAACCTATAAGATGGATGTAGAATTTCAAGCACCGCCCAACAATCATGATAATGATGTTAATGCTATTATTGAAGACAAAACAGGCAAGTTTTGGTTTGGAACAAGAGGCAATACCTTTGTTTATGATCGAAAAACATTTACCGTTTTCACCCATGACGGTAGGCCTCTTAAAAATGTTCGTGCCATCATCGAAGATAAAAAAGGCAATGTTTGGCTGGGCGGTAATGATGGACTTTGGCGCTATGACGGCAGCACATTCACCAATTTCACGCAGAAGTTTGTTGGTTATATCTACGAAGATAAAAAAGGTAATATTTGGACTAGTTCGGAAAAGGATAATAACCGAGCATGGGTGCTTTCCCGCTATGACAGAAAGTCTTTGTCTAATAAAAAACCTACTATAACTGAAATAACAAATAAACCAATGATTTTCGGGATTTTAGAAGCTCGTGATGGAAATATTTGGTTTGGCGCTTTAGACGGCGTGTATCATTATGATGGAAGTATCATTACCAGCTTTAGCGGTAAAAAGGGCCAGAAATAAATGCATAGAACTGCTTACTTGAAGATGTAGTTGTATCATAATAGAATTTGGAAATTCAAGATGTAAGCCTCAGCATTATGCGGCCCCTTTTATCGCTTATCTAGTTTAAACCATGGCTAATCAGAAGAAACGGCATCAAACTTTGATTTTACAACGGATGAATTTTTGCGCATTTACACCCTATGTTGAGCGTGGTTTTTTTCATCAAAAACAGTAAAGATTTAACTACAAGCCGCTTATATTATTTCACGATTATTGTTTTTCTTTCAGTGGTATGTGCGCTAAAATATCCCAATGATGTGGGCGTGATATTCGTTGGCGGATCTGCGGGAGTAACACTTCCACCAGGGCCATCGCTTCCTTGTTGTGAGGCTAATGAATACCAGTATGTATAGACTGCCTTATCGATACATTGCATCTCTACCTCAACGCGGTCTCCTGGAAGTACTTCCAAATCATCGTCGTCATCACCTAAAGGCAAATCTAACTCAACAGAACGGCCATCACTGAATTGATCGTCATTAACAAAATCTCGCTTAATAAGCATTCCGTTCAGGTATAACACAAAGCGGTATTGATTAGCGATTCCGGGAGGATCCTGATAGTGTACACTGATTACCCGCGCGTCTTCGTTATCTCCGAATTCGTCTTTTCGCGTAGTTATTGAATCCAATTTCACGAGGGATGGCATTTTCGAGCTTGCACGAAAAGTACTATCTCCTGTGACAACGGTTAGTGAATAGGTTTTTCCATAAATACCGGCCAGAGAATCGGTTGTGTATATGCCTGCGGGCCCTTCCCTAAATATATAATTGTTGCCTGCATCGTCTTCGACGCTCACTTGTGCTCCGGTAACGGGGGGATAGTTATTTTTGTCAGAGAAAGGCACATTGGTGCTTAGCTGGACAGTTTGCACGCCACGCTGATCATGAAAGTTAGCTTCTATGACTAAGCGCCCAGTATCATCCCTCAGTTCGAGCTCGATTACCCTTTCGCAGGAGGTTAGAAAAGACAAGATAAAGAAATAAATGATATAACTTATTGAATTTTTCATCAGTGTTTTTATAAATGTTAAAATTTAAAGTTCCATGTTACAGAAGGGATTGGTATAGGAAACAGACTCGTCCGTACCGCTTCGGTGGTGTTTGGATCTGTTTTACTATCTCGGAAAGTAATTGCGTAGGGGTTGTGGTAGCCATATACGTTGTAGATACTAAACGTCCAGCTCGAGTGGTATCGCTTATGTTCTTTTCCTTCCAAGGTAGCGCCTATATCCAAGCGGTGAGTAGCTGGCAGGCGGTAACCGTTGCGTTCTGAATAGGAGAACCTAGTTCGACCGCCAAGGCTGTACTTGCCCGTGGGATACGTAACCGCATTGCCCGTTCCGTAAATGAAGGTCCCCGAAAAGGTCCAGCGTTTGTTTAATTTGTAAATCCCTACTACCGAAAGGTCATGCGTTCTGTCCTGCCTCGCCGGGTAATAATTGCCGTTGTTTATTGCATCAAACTTCCGTTCCGTGCGTGATAAAGTATAACCTATCCAACCATTGAGCCGACCGTGTCTCTTTTTCACAAACAACTCCATTCCATAAGCTCTTCCCGTACCATAGGTTAATTGCGATTCAACCTCTTGGTTAACCATCAGTTGTGCACCATCTTTGTAGTCAATCTGGTTCTGCATCCACTTATAGTAAATTTCGGCAGAGAATTCATAGTTATTATCGTTGAAATTTTGGAAATATCCGGTTGATAGCTGATCGGCAATTTCTGGTTTTATATTATTACTGCTCATTACATATAAATCGGTAGGGGTACTACTGGTGGAGTTGCTGAGCAAGTGTATGTTTTGCGTATTACGGTTGTAGGAGAGTTTTATGGAAGTTCGCTCGTTCAACAAATAACTGGCAGAAAACCTTGGCTCTAGATTTATGTAGGATTTTACGAGATCGCCAGAACCAACTGCTGTAGATGTTAAGACCGTTCCGTCTGGGTTATATGTTTTAAAGTTTCCAGGCCCCATCACAAACATACCGTTTAAACGTACGCCATAAAGAAAGGTCAGCTTGTCACTGGCTCTCCACTCATCACTCGCATAAAGTGCAGCCTCATAGCCATATCGTTCTTCTACGTGAAGATCATTGAAACTAGAGTTGGCGCTAGCGCGAATATCGCCCGGAGATATTTTGTGATGCACGACATTTGCACCAAACTTAAGGGCATGATTACTATTTAATGCGTACTGAAAATCCTGCTTCAGGTTAAAATCCCGAATGCGCGACGTTATCTTAACATCCTCCTCATTCTGGAATTGTTGGACGGCATATCGGTAATTACTATAAATCAAAGACGTATTGGAAAATAGCTTACTACTGAACAAGTGGTTAAACCGTATAGTAGCCGTGCTGTTGCCCCAATCAGTCCCGAAGATGTCTTGCACACCCAAAACGTCTTTACCGAAATAACCCGACAAATAGAGCGTATTTTTTTCGTCGAAATGATAATTGGCTTTGGCATTCAGATCGTAAAAATATAAGCTACTACTATTAACGGTGGAATCTGAGGATGCCTTCAAAAACATGTCGACATACGTTCGGCGGCCACTTACCATAAACGACCCTTTATCTTTTACAATGGGCCCTTCCACTTTCAAACGAGACGCAATCAATCCTAAGCCGCCTTCGGCCGTAAACTTTTTGTTGTTCCCGTCATTCATCTTTACATCGAGCACGGAAGATAAACGCCCACCGTATTCGGCAGGCATCCCGCCTTTATAAATGCTGACATCCTTGATGGCATCCGAATTAAAAGTGGAGAAGAAACCCAATAAATGGGATGCATTATAGACAGGTGCTTCATCTAAAAGAATAAGATTTTGATCAGCAGCTCCACCGCGAACATAAAATCCTGTGTTTCCTTCTCCTCCCGATTTAATACCGGGCATGAGTGTGATCGTTTTTAAGATATCCCGTTCTCCCATTACCACTGGTACCATATTGATCTGAGCCATATTGAGTTTCTCCACACCCATCTGTGGCGATCGGATTTGATCGTGACTTGAACGATCTGCCCGGATAACAACTTCTTCTAATGTACCCGTGGGAGTAAGCGATATATTCAATGTTTGATTGTTCTGCAATGAAACCTTTTGAACGACCGTTTCATAACCTATATAACTGAACAAGAGTGTATATTCTCCTTCAGCGGGGGTGAGTGAATAAAAGCCGTAGCTGTTGGTAGTAGTGCCTAAGGCGCTGAGACCTTGTGCCCTTATCGACGCGCCAATAAGGGTTTCTCCTGTGCTGGCATCTTTGATAGTTCCATTAATAGTAAATTTCTTCTGCGCATAGCTACTTAAGTTTAAAAGTAGCAGGATAAATAAAAACAGCGGTCTGCTCATTCAATATAATTTGATGTCTGGTGAATATGATAATTTGATTTGTAGCGATGTAAATTGATTAGGGGTACTTCATAAATGATAGTTATTCACTATAATTCATATGCAATGTTTTCGCAGTAAATACCTTCCATTGTTAATAATTTCTCAATTATTTCTGGATGCAAATCGGATGACACAATCCGTAAGATCCTATCGCAATCCGTGAGATCAAAACTCCATTGTTTGATCTTAGCAGTCGATTCAAAAAGAGCTGCCACCCTATTTGCATCGTCCATGCCATCCACATCTGTTTTAAAAATTAATACTTGGTCCATTATCTGTTTTTTTACATTTGAAAAATTCCTTCTGTTGTAGGAAATTAGTGTCGAACAAATGTATACCGGCGGATGACGGTTAGATTTCTTTTTATACAAACGGGGGTGGTTTTTTATACCAAATCCGGATATCGGGCCATATTTATCTACAATCTGAGCCGCCCATGTGACATGTGGCATATTTACTATGAAAAATGTACTTTGGTATAAAAAAAAGGGAGGTTTGTATAAAAATCAATTCACGAAAGCAATCTTTTATCTTACTTTAGCATAGAGTAAATGAGTATGCTTCGCTAGTATCGTAAAATGAAAGACGCCCCCTCCCGACAAAGCTGGTTTGTAGATTTTCTTGTAATAGACAGGTACCGGTTTCATCGGCATTTACTTATTTGGATTTACATCATCTTAACTGAAATTCCGAATTTCAATGGAATAAAGAGGTATTCAGGAAACTACGACTTATATTATGGTGCTACAAAATTACTCCTGTTTATACCGATGGTATATATGAACATGTACATTCTTGTTCCCAAACTATTGTTTAAAGACCGTTATTTCGTCTACTTATTTACGATCCTGATGATGATCCTGATAATGATATCGATCACGCAGGTGCTGTCGAACAGTATCTTTGACCACTTTTTCAGAACGTATAGATTGACAAACGATCAGCAGAATTACGGCACCCTTACTGCCATAATAGATAATTTGAATGTATTGGGTATAGCCGTAATTGCCTCCACTTCAATCAAGCTTTTGCAGCGCTGGAAAAAAGACTCCACCCGAATTAATGATTTGGAAAAAAGCACTTTGCAGATTGAACTTCGTGAACTGAAGAACCAGATTAATCCACACTTCTTGTTTAACATGCTCAACAACGTTAATGTGCTGGTTTCAAAAGATCCGGAAAAAGCCTCAACGATTATCAAGAAATTATCTCAGTTTTTGCGCTATCAGCTGTATGAAACCCGTGGTCAGGCGGTATCATTACAATCGGAAATGACGTTTTTACAGGATTTCTTAGAGCTGGAAAAAATTAGACGTGATGAATTTATCTTTAAAATTGACAACGAACAACCTGCTGAAATATTGGATACCTTTTTACCCCCTGGGCTTTTTCTTACTTTTGTAGAAAATGCCGTGAAACACAGTGCAGACACAGAGGCGCCTTCGAGTATTTCGTTATGTTTTAAAAATGCCGGAAAAAGCTTGATCTTTACCTGCATCAATACTAAACCGATTGAACCTTCTTTTACGCAGGTAGGGGGACTGGGGCTTGCAAATATCATTCGTAGACTAGATTTATTATATGGTAAGAGCTATAAACTTGATATTCAAAATGGGGAAGATTTATATAAAGTAAGTTTAAGTATACCAATATGAATTGTATTATCGTTGACGATGAGCCATTGGCCCGAGAAGGAATACTATTGCACTTGCAAGGAATTCCGGATGTTGTTATATCGGGCAGTTTCAACAGTGCAAAAAAAGCCTACGACTTTATTAAGGATAATCCTGTTGATCTTATTTTTCTAGATGTAGAGATGCCCGGAATAAATGGCTTAAAATTTGCCTCATCCCTCCCTAAGGAAGTATTGGTAATTTTCGTTACTGCTTATTCCGAATATGCCTTAGAAAGTTATGACACGGATGCAATAGATTACCTTGTAAAGCCGGTTGAAAGAGAGAGGTTGGAGCGAGCCATAGCAAAGGCCTTCTTTTATCATGGTCTTTTGGGTAAAAAAGGGATTACAGAAAGTATCGAAAGTGATTTTATGCTTATAAAAGCCGAGCGTCGCTACCACAAAATTTTTTTTAATGATATTTTGTACGTTCAAGGATTAAAGGATTACGTAGTAATCTTTACTGAAGGAAATAAAATCATCACGGCAATGAATTTGAAAACAGTTTCCAGTTATCTCGAACCCAGTCGCTTTGTTAGGGTGAGCAAATCTTACTTGGTAAACATCAATCACATCGATTCTTTCGATGTCCATACCATCTATATAAAAAGTGCCGAAATCCCGATTGGTGAAGTGTTCAAAAAGGCATTCTTTGAAATATATCTTGGTAAAAACCTCTCAGATAAGATATAGTTTTATTTTACCACCTTTCCGAACCACTTTGGCCTTCTTTGGTGGGCATGTGACAAACATCCCGATATGCAAGATAGGGCAATACTTTTTTCATATACAAGTTTTTCACCAATCTCAGGAAGATCACGCCGTTCAGGCTTTCTAAATTTCATATATAAATACTAATATTCATTTACTGTACAACCGCTAGGCTATCAGTACGGAAAGGGGCAACAGGTAAGCCTTCTGAAGAAAAAATATTACCGATACCGGTATTGGAGAAACCGTATCTTACGGATTTAGGCTTCTCGACATTTTTACTCCAAACAATCAGCATATCTTTTTCCACCTTTGCAGATGCTTCATAGAAAACATTGTCTGCTCCGGCTATATACAAGGCAGCGGGTGCTTTGCCATTGATCCTGAGAGTCGTAGAAACATTGGTAAAATGCAACACTGCTTTGTTTTTGCTGATGCTCATTTCTTTGAATACCGGACTTTTCCAGATAAATCCTGTTTTACCATAATTTTCCCCAAGCGCCCAATCGGCAAGCCTGTTGCCTACTGTTCTCTTATCCTGGGGATGAATATCTTTCACATTTTCTGTAACGTCAGCGACTACCACCATACCGGTTCCGGCAAGAACGCTGCTGCGCGCCTGTGCCTCACGAAGCAATGCAGCTTGATATTCCTTTTCGTAGGAGAACGGCGCTATCTGAACATAGTAAAAGGGCAGCTGTTTATGCCATGCATCACGCCATGCTTTTATCATGCCGGTAAACAATGGTGTATAGGTATCCGCTGTGTTCACATTGGCTTCTCCCTGATACCAGATCACACCCTTTATATTGAAATTGATAAGAGGCGCTATCATAGCATTATAAGCAGAACCTGGCTTATTGGGCCACCAGGCAGAAGGCTGTAACTTAGTGGCAGCCGCAGAAAGCTGTGGTTCATTTGTTACAAGGTGCTCCGGCGCCCATACTTCTGCCGGTGTTCCTCCCCAGCTGGCATTGATTAGTCCGATCGGTACCCCCAGCGATTTTTGTAGTTTTGATCCAAAAAAGTACCCCACCGCACTGAAAGATTTCAGGCTAGTGCTGTCGCATACTTCCCAGCTTCCGTGACAGTCGTCTTGGAGATCTGCAGCCGTAGTTTTGGGTATGTTAAAGAATCGGATATTATTGTTACTGCAAACAGGCAGCTCCTCTGCTATCTGCCGGATGCCGTTATAGTAGCTGTATTCCATGTTAGATTGCCCTGAACACAGCCATACTTCACCGATCAGGATATTTTTTAGTACAATCTCATTGGATCCTTTCAATCTTATCTCATAAGGCCCTCCTGCTGCTGGTGTATGTACTTTCAAAGTCCATTTTGCATCGCCACTTGCGGTAACCGTCGTTGCGCTGTTATCCCAGCTTGTAAATACCGTAACTTTTTCTGAAGGGTTTGCCCATCCCCAGATATTTACACTGTCGTTTTGCTGTAGTACCATGTTGCTGCCTACAAGTGCAGGCAACCTGATTGCGGCATGAAGTGCTGCAGGCAATAGCAGTGCAATAGTATAAAAGAGGATTTTTCTCATAATTGTGCTTAATAATTTAGAGGCTAAATATAGCATCCTTACTCAACAAATGAAAATGTGAGGGCTCCTTTTGCGAAATATTCGCTCCCTGAGATACTGCATTGCCGTTGTTTTAGCAGCATCCTACTGTGGGTATTCCAGGGAGCGAATATTGGATTGTCGTCCTTTCTTCATTTTTACCGAGCGCACAAAATCATCTGTTTCATGTTAATATTGGAAGTCATCAACCGGCTTTCAATCACGTTTAGCTTATATAGCAATCAGCCAATGATTGTTTGAGAAGTAATTCCAAATGACGATCCTAAAAGGTCAGGCGCGTAAATAATATTTGCGGTAGGAATACCATAGTTTGCAATTCCGTTTGCATCGGCCATGTAATTCGAATCGGAAGGATTGGGAAATGTATAAATAACATAAACGCTTGTTAAAGGGACAGGTCCGATTGCAGCCATTGCCGTATTAAAGGTTTGTTGTGAAACGGTTCCGCTTAGTGCATGATATAGATAAGCAGTGGCTGATTGATCACTTGCGAATATAACGGCAGCACAAGTAAGAAGTGGTATCGCTACATACCTCGTTGTTGTTCCATCGAAAGGAACGGCAACGCCAGTAGCTTGATCCACGCAAACATCAATGGGTTGCGAACAAACGGCTTGCGGCCCGCCCTGATGTGAAAACGCTGCAGCGACCATCGTGCTGAAGCTGATGTTTTGTTGAAGAGATCCGTCGTAGTTGTAGTTTGTCATAATTTGATGATTTGTGTTTTTGATATTGGTTTCATTTAAATTTCTTTCAAAAGTAAAGAAATCACACAAGCCAAAAACACGTATAACTACCTGATTTTCAAAAAGTATCATCAGAAACAATAAAAAAGACATTTACCGCTACACGGCCACCTCTTCTTTATCAAAAGGAACAACTGTTCATGGCTAAGCCCTGCATTATTTGAAAGGTGAAACGATCAGTGCCACCCAAAAGAGCTATATGTCACCTGCATGATTATTGTTGTTTATACTTCTAGAAAGTTCTCTTGATGATTTTCTAAACACGCCTTTATTCTGCGCGTATCTCCCACAAGCCATACAATATCATTAGCGAAGATTGTTTCTGATGAACCCGGGTTAAGCATGCGGCTTCCTGTTCTTTCAATGCCCACCACTTGGCTACGAAGATCTTTTCGGATACCTGAGGTCTTTATTGTCTTACCGGAATAGGGATTGGTTTCCGTAACCTGTACTTTAATAAGCTGTATATCATTGATGTCAATATCTTCTTCATTATCCGCTTGCTGGACTGTTTGGTCAAATAAAAGTTTTAATTGGGAAATCTGTTCGTCAGTTCCCAATATGCCCACTTTGTCGTAAGGCAATATCCGCTGTTTTCCGTTTGGCAGATGAATGGTTCTGTCGTTTCTACGTATATACACAATATGTATCCCGTACTTCTCTTTCCAGTTAAGTTCGTACAAAGTCATTCCTGCAAAAAAAATTGTGTCGACTGCTTCCAGTTCTGTTACGTAAGCATTCCATTCCTGAAAGTGCTTCTTTGCTTCTTCATTTTTGCGTTGTAGTTCTATACTTCCTTTATTTTGAATGTATGCAAGTCGTTCTCTTTCGTTTAGATTCGATATAAACCGTTGCTCTATTCGCTGGTGAATCTTCTGAACCTTATCTGAGAAAAACCAGAGCAATGCTACAATTACTGGAACAGCAACCATTAGTGCATATTTGGTTGTAGTGATCTGATCGATAAAGAAACCTATTAGAAATATTCCTAAAAGATATCGGACGGCGTGAAGGGAGATAGCCGTCACCGAATAGTTCAGGTAATAGGAATTGACGGTTTCATTCCCTTCTTTTACAGTAATTTTTTTGTTGAGGATAGCCCATAGGAAAGGCGACGCCAGCAAGGTTGCAGCACTTATCAATACCACATTTCGCCAGGGTACGTTTTCAATTTGCATACTCAAAAACGGGATGATTGTATATTTAAATAGCAGCGTAATGGCAACGAGTATAATGCTATTGGTGATCAAGATTCTGTTGTACTCCTGCAGCATTTTCTTCCAAAGCGGGTTGTCTTTGTTTTTCTGCGTTTCGGAAGTGTAAGCATCCAACCGTGCTCGCCATTTTGCCGGAAGTATGTTTACAATTATACTGTACAGTGGTTCCGAAAATTTAATTAGATAGGGTGTGGTAAACGTAGTGATTGCCGATACTCCAACGGCAATAGGAAACAGAAATTCTGAAATAACGCCTAATGACAATCCCAAAGCGGCAACGATAAAAGCAAATTCGCCGATCTGAGCCATGCTGGAACCTATTTGTACGGCTTGTTTTAAAGGTTGTCCGGAAATCAAAGCTCCTAATCCACTGAAGAAAAATTTCCCTACGATGGTGAGTAAGGTAATGGCAAATATGGGACCTGCATAGGTGTACATTGCCTGTGGATCGATCATCATACCTACAGAAACAAAGAATATGGTGCCGAAAAATTGTTTAATCGGTTGCGTAAGGTGTTCGATCTTTTCTGCCAATACGGTCTCTGCTATTAAAGAACCCATTACAAAAGCACCTAATTCGGCAGAAAACCCCACCTGTGTAGCCAACAAGACCATACCGAAACAAAGTCCGATTGCAAGAATGAGCACCGTTTCTTCGTCCATCCATTTTTTGGTCTTTTTTATAAATACCGGTAGCAGATAGATCCCCACTAAAAACCACAATACCAAAAAGAAGCCGAGTTTGAGTACGGTGAAAAGGATTTCTGAGCCGTGAAAGGTTTGTGTTAGGGCAACGGTAGATAGCAACACCATCAACAGGATGACAATAATATCTTCTACCACCAATACACCAAAAACTACTTTGGCAAATTGTTTGGGTTTTAAACCCAGTTCATCAAAAGCTCGCAGAATAATGGTGGTGGAAGAGCTTGCCAGCATACCCGCAAGGAAGAGACTGTCCATCTGACCCCAACCCAACAAATACCCGGTAAGGTAGCCACCCAAACCTACAAATATAATTTCGGTAACTGCCGTGATGGATGCCGTACCGCCTACTTTCACCAGCTTTTTAAAACTGAATTCTAAACCTAAACTGAACAACAGCATGATGACACCAATCTCTGCAAAAGTCTCTACATTTTCGTGATCAGCGATGGTGGGTAGATAATCGAAATGTGGACCAACTAAAAAACCGGCAATGATATAACCCAAAACCAGGGGCTGCTTAATTCGTTTAAAAAGAATGGTAACCAATGCGCCCACCAAGAGGATCAGCGCCATATCTTGTATCAGTTCGGGTAAATGAGCCATCTATATTTTTGTATTGTTTGCGGTTGAGATGTTATTGAATTCGGTTGAGATATTGATATTTCCTTTTAGAATTTTTGAGATAGGGCATTTTTCAGCCACCCTCATTAGTCTTTGTTGTATTTCCGGATCCAGCTGTTCGCTAAATTCGATCTTTCGTTCAATGTGCGTTACGATTTCTTGGTTTTCTATTTTATAGAATAGATTAACCTCAATCTCTATTTCTGAGATAGCTAAACCTTTATGATCGATATACATCTTGAGTGTCGCTAATGTACAGGCAGCCAAAGATGACAGTAAGAGTGTATAAGGATCGGGGCCTAAATCTTTTCCGCCTAATTTTTCAGGTTCATCGGTGGTTAATACACCATTTCTCCAATGAATGGCTGTTTTGTATTTTTGGTTACCTATCGTTCCTTTTATCGGAGTTTCTAACATGTAATTCATTCGAAAATTATTTGTTCTTTTAATGGCCTCATGGAACCTGCACTTTCATGGCCTTTTGCTTTTGGCGCCGACAGGGTCGGTTTCATCTTTTATTTTTTGCTTTTATTGATGTTATGTTTGTTGCTTAAGACATCAATGATCGGCCAGTTGGCAGGCTTTTTTTTTGTACCAGAGATCTGCGTAATCTTCAGGATGCCGTTTGAATTGTGCATGAACATACGGGCAAAGCGGTATGATTCGCAGCTGTTTAACATTAGCATAACGTACTAACTGATCGAGCAATAATTTCGCAAAACCTCTTCCTTTATAGGCAGCATTTACTTCAGTGTGATACACCCTAAGCTTTCCGTCTGCCACAGAAATGTCCATTTTCCCTACTTTTTCATCATCTGAAAACAGCTGGACTTCACCATATATATCGTCGTCTTTAAAAACTACTTTTGTATTTTCCATTATTCAATTACTTCGTTTATTGAAGCATCTTTTTTAATACTCAATGCACCAGATGGGCTTTTGCAACCTGGTCAAGAAGTTCCTGTGTGGTGGCATTCTCGGCTTTTATCCACGGGCGTGCTTTGGGATTATATACTTTTGATAATGTATGTACACAAATTGCCGCGTGAATGCATAATTTTGGTTTCCAAAGAATGGTAATTTCTCCGTTTGAATATTCATGTGTTTCCATAACAGTTCTTTTCTGAAATTGATTCCCTGTTTTAAGTAATGTTAATATAATGCCCTCATCAAATCTTTAAATTATGGAGCGTTGTAAGAAGGCCAATAATTCTGTGTTAAATTTTTCCAACTCTTCGATAAACAAGCCGTGGCCGCTGTTTTCAAATTTTACGATGTAGGAGTTTTTAATTCGCTGATGCATTTGTTCTGCTAAAGCGAATTCACAAATAAGGTCTTTGCTTCCGTGAAAAATGGCTGTTGGAATGTTTATTTTTGAAAGCTCATTTCTTAAATCGGTATCTCTCAAGGCGATTAAACTTTGCGTAGTGGCATAAGGAGATGCCTCTATATTAATACCTCCTAACCAATTTGCTATACCTGCCGGCAAAGCCGTCTCACTTGCTCCGAATATTTTACCAAAATTTTCTAAAAGCTGTGGTCTGTTAACTTTGCTCAATGCGATCAGATCATCCACAGCTTCTTTGGTAAAGCCATAGTTGTAATCGTTGCGTTTGGTCCAGATGGGTGCTGCTGCACCGAATAATAGGAGCTTACTTACTTTAGCGCTATTATATGTTGCTACATAATGTATGGCTATGGCGCCCCCCATGGAGAAGCCGCCCAGTGTTGCATCTTTAATATCCAATTTTTCCAACACAACCTTGACGTCATGGGCATACACATCGTAATTATAAGCACCATAAGGTTTATCGGACTTTCCAAAACCACGCAGCGTAATGCCTATTACCCTGTAGCCTTTATCTACTAAAAATTGATATTGATATTCATACATTGCATCGCTTAGTGGCCAGCCGTGAATCAAAACCACCGGTTTCCCCTGCCCTAAGTCTGTCACGTGTAGCCGAACATTTTCCTCTACAATGATATATTCTTCTCTTCCGAATGAAGCTGCATGATTTGAGTATGCGATTTCTTTATTATCCATTTCGTCTTTATTTTAAATTTATACTCTTCCTTTTTGATTATTGACTTTGCCGTATTTCCCTGCATAAAAGTCACGGTAAGCTTCCGCTATCTCGGATGAGCTGTTCATCACAAAAGGACCTTCAGCCACAATTGGCTCTGTATAAGGTTCTCCACCAAATAGCATGATATCTGTAGCCTCCTGCAGCTTATTTTCAATTACTATTTCACCAGCGTTTCTATCAAATTCTATAAAGTCCCCTGCTTGAAATTCGGTATCGTTAAGCATCGTATTCTTACTGGGTAAAAAGGCTGCAACTTCAATTTTTTCGTCAATGGAAATAGTGAAATTTTTACCTGCTTCAACATGGATATGATATAAAAACTGCTCCGAATAATTTGGTATTTTGGAAGCCAAATCTTCGTAATTACCAACGATTACTTTTATCCAACCGCCATCATTTGGTAGTCTTTTTTGCGGGACTTCATCACTTTGAATCGCTAAATACGCTGGCTTTTCGGCTTTGATATTTGATGGCAGATTTATCCAGAATTGTAAAGCATGGACAAGCTTGGAGTCCGTTTGGGAGTCATAATTCAACGTTTCGTCGTGAATGATACCATTACCTGCCTTCATCCATTGAACTCCGCCCGAATGTACCATTGCATAGTTTCCTGCACTATCAAAGTGTTCGTCCTCACCATTCAGAATATAAGTTAACGTGGCGATGCCTCGGTGCGGGTGCGCGCCCGTGCCTTCTTTGTTGATCTTTGTCTGGATTTTTGGAACAATATGATCCAAGAATACAAACGGGCCGACCGCATCAGCGTACCTGTTTGCAAGTATGCGGTATATAACCAGGTCGCCGATATCTGCTCTTTGCCCCTGGGTGGAAAAACTGCTTTTCTTTTTCATCTATTTAAATTTGTTTATTCATTCGTGTTTATCTCTAAAGGCATTATTCATAAGTATTTATTTTCAATGGTATTACTCACCATTTAAATCATCTAATAGGCGTTCAAGAGAGCGCTATGCTTAGTTCATTCCCCTGTCTGCTCCGCCAGCTGGCGGAGCACGATGGTTTCATGTTGGTAGATAGATGCTTGACAGGGTTATAATTTTGCCGTAAATAATATTTTGGGTGATCTTTTTTGGATATCTGTCTTTCCTTTTATCGATTGTTCTGTCTGATCTGTGGAATCACTTTGGTGCCGATGAGCTCAATAGTCCGCATTAACTGCTGATGAGTAAGGCCAGCAATATCCATCTGGAACGCAAAACGGTCTACACCGCCTAGGGCCTCGCTGTGGCGTAATAGCTTTTCGGCAACTGTTTCCGGCCCACCGACCACAAGAACACCTTTTGAGGAGATCCCTGCATCAAACTGCGCTTTGGTAACAGGTGGCCAGCCACGTTCCCGGCCTATTTTGGTCCATGACTCTACATAGCCTGGATAATAATCTGCAACGGCCGACTGGTCTGTATCACCTACGTAGCCTGGTGAATGAAGGCCTACTTTCAATTCTTCCGGCTTAAAGCCTGCCTCCTCCCCTGATTTTCTGTAAAGATCAACCAGCGGCCTGAAACGTTCGGTTTCACCACCGATGATGGCCACCATTAAGGGAAGGCCCAGCATCCCTGCACGTACAAAAGATTGCGGCGTTCCGCCAACACCTACCCAAACAGGTAACTTTTCCTGAAGCGGGCGTGGATATACCGGCTGATTTTTCAATTCCGGTCTGAACTTACCCGACCAGGTAACAAATTCTTCATCCCTAACCTGTATCAATAACTTTAATTTCTCTTTAAACAGGGCGTCATAATCATGCAGGTTATACCCAAACAATGGAAATGCTTCGGTAGCAGAACCCCTGCCAGCTGTGATCTCCGCCCGTCCTTTGGAGATGATATCCAACGTCGCGAATTGTTGAAATACACGCACAGGATCTGAAGTGCTTAGTACCGTCACAGCACTTGTCAGCCGGATCCTTTTGGTACGAGCGGCTGCCGCTGCGAGTATGACCGCAGGAACTGAGTCCAGGAATTCTTTTTTATGATGTTCGCCGATGCCGAAAAAATCAAGACCAGCTTCATCTGCCGCAACTATTCTTTCCAGCAACTGTTCCATGGCCTCTTCACTGCCCAAATCATTGCTTCCGTACATCGCCGAAGCAAAACTATCTATGCCTATTTCCATAGTAAATAAACGCTCTTGTTTTTAAAAATTTACCGTATTCAGGTTCCTTAACCTGCACGGTCTGTTAATAATCTTCCTGGTAGGTCACCAAGATGCTCGCTGCCCAGCATCCTTCATGTCGAATTCAACCGTGGTTAAGGCTATCTTCTCATGATGGCCGCTTAGCGGATCATATATTTATGGTAGAAGTGATGGTGGTGATGGATAAACGAGGGCAACACCCTGAGATCACCCAGGATATTGCTTTGTTAGCGACTTTGGCTATTGCGCCGGAACAGGCGTATTCAATAACTGTAGTTCCCAAGCTAAAGCAACACCACTTGCCCCGCCATGGTCAAATAGAACATCAGACAATTGGGCAGCTGTTTCAGTACGAGCCCAGTCACGTTGCCACTCAGAAACTACGGCTATCCAATTGATTGGTACTATACCCGCCTGAACCATACGACGCACAGCCATATCATGCGCCTCTGATGAGGTAGAGCCGCTGGCATCTGTAACAACAAATACATCATAGCCCTCACCTACCGCTTGGATCGCAGGCATGGCAACACAGATTTCTGTCCATAGTCCTGCTATGATCAGTTGTTTACGACCGCTTTCTTTAACTATGTCAGTAACTTTTGGATCCTCCCAGGTGTTAATAAATGTTCTGTTGATTGGTTTTTGATCAGGAAAGACATCCTGAAGACCTTTAATAATATACCCACCACGCTCTTCAATGACAGTGGTTAGAATAGTTGGCACATTGAAAATTTTTGCTGCTTTCGCAAGACCAACTACATTGTTGATAACCATTGTTGGTTCATGGCTATTCAAATTAGTGAACTGATACGGCTGGTGGTCGATCAATACGACGATACTGTCTTCCGGACGCAGCAGGGCCTCAAGGCCTGTTTTTACATTTTTTGACATGATGTTGTTCTTTATGGTTAATTATTAATTTGAAAATTGCGATGTAGGTAAAAGACACTGTTGGCAAGATTGATGGCCAAAAGGATTTTTGCGACGTGGATTATAGAAAGATAAGCATAGTCCGGATCTCATGGTTTGTTGTATTTGTTATGAAGCAAAGTTCGTGATCTGGGGGAATCTCAACGATGATATTTGTCGGAAAAACTCATAGATATTTGTCTACTTATTTCTTCCTTCACATCTCTGGGATTAAGAACAATGAATTCCAACCTGAAGACCACCGCGCTGGTAAGATTGTGCTTTTAATCTTATATTTGTTCAACAGTTTATAGTATTTAATATTTAAAGAATATGCGAGGCTTATATGTACGACGCTTTTTTTGACTATCTGAAGAAATTCAGTTCTGATCCGCTTTCAAACGAG
>DATMSZ010000404.1:0-17765 GCA_035565175.1 Pseudosphingobacterium sp. | reverse complement strand
CCTGTTAAAAATATGCCACTCCTTCTATTGAGTTTTTTTTTCAAATTTTCAATTTTTGCGTATATTTATATCAAATAGTCGAGAAAAGAAGGCTATGTAAAAGAATTGTCATGATATTTTATTGCCAAAGATAAGGTTAATACTAATTTATTATACATTCCTTTGCACCAACTACTTTAAGCTAATGGATAATCACGATAAAAAGCGTACCCTTATTATTGAAGCTGCCACCAAACGTTTCGCCCACTTCGGTATAGCCAAAACAACTATGACCGAAATAGCGAAGGACCTATCCCTCTCCAAAGCGCTACTTTATTATTATTTCCCCGATAAAATAAGTTTATATGCAGCTGTTTTTGAAAGCATTGCTAAAAAAATGTTTGACAAAATTGAGCAAGGACTGCTTGACATCAACAACTGTGAAGACGCCGTATTTTATTTAATTGATATGCGTCTTGCATTTGCCATGAAATACTACAATCTTTTTGACCAAAGCTTAAACTCTGTCACCGAACTAGCGGAGGAACTGTCAAGGGTAATCCAATTAGTCAGTGAGCTTGAAATCAAAACTATCGCAAGCATCTTCAAAAAAGCGAATAAAAGCGGTGAGTTAGTTGTTGACAAACCAGATTATATTGCTGAAATCTTCCTAAATGCCATGATAGGAATGCGTTTTTGTGTCTTAAAAGATAAAAAAACCATGTTTATTCCCACCAAAGAAGAATTTGACGAAATTTCAAAAATGCAAAAGAAATTGGCTGTTATCTTTATAAATGGCCTAAGAAATCCATTGTCAAAATAAAGTCATTTTCACATAAATCCTTTTTGTTTTTTTATTGAATCAACTTATTGCTTTAATTTTGACCATTATATTTAAAAAGTCAAAAAGTACAAAGGTTAAAAAGTAAATCAGTCAGCATTGGAACCAAATGGAATAAAAAAACAACACATTATAGAAGCTGCACTTAAAAGGTTTTCACATTTTGGTATTAATAAAACAACCATGAGTGAGATAGCAGAAGATATCGCTGTATCAAAAGCAAACCTGTATTATTATTTCCCTGATAAGACAACACTCGTAATCGAGGTCATAAAACATCTAATAGCAGAGGGAATGCAAGCCTATAATGAAATTTTAAATCAGTCTATGAGTGTATTGGAAATGCTCATCCGCTTCCTTAAAATACGAAAGGACTTTTTTGAAAAACATTATTTACTTCACATTACGCTGGGTTTTGCAGACAGCCATTTAAATATGGAGGAGTTAGAAGCATTAAGAGACTATGCAGAAACGAAGGAGATTGAAATTCTACATAAAACGTTTAAAAAAGGCATAGATACGCTGGAACTTGTAACATTTGATGTAAAAATTGTATCTCAGATGTATTTTACTATACTGAAAGGAATAGCAATGGTGTCTATTTCGACGATTTCAAATAAAGATATACCTGAAATTTCAGTTTTCAATGAGATCTTCGAAAAGCAGAAGATCGCATCTACTATTTTTTTAAATGGATTACGACATAACCTGATAAAAAATTGAGCATTGAATTTATTAAGATGAAAAACTAAGAAATAAATGAGCACCTTAAACTTCGAAATAAAAATAAAATTAAAACACGTTCTAATTGTGATTGCATTCCTTCTCTTAAGCACGGGCAACCTTTTAGCACAAGATTCTTTAACATTAAAACAAGCACTCAACTACGCTATTAAAAATAGCGAAGTGGTTGAAAAAGCGCGATTGGATATTTTAGGAGGACAGCATAAAGTGGCAGAAGTTAAAGCTGGCGCACTTCCTCAAATCGATGTTACCAGTACCTTAACCTATAACCTGTTGGTTCAACAATTTATTTTACCTGCTGAATTCATGGGAGGTAATCCAGGAGAATTCATATCAGTGAAAGCAGGACAGTCCTGGGGAGCACTAACACAGGTGCAATTAAATCAAGAGCTGTTTAACCAATCGGTTTTCACAGGCTTAAAAGCGGCAAAAAGCTCTGAAGAATATTATCGCCTAGCAGCGGAACTTAGCGAAGAGAACGTGTTACAGCAAGTTGCCGCTAATTACTATCAGGTAATTATCAACAGAGAACAATTGAAGGTAATTGATGCCAATTTAGAAAGAACGGAGAAGTTGTTAACCATGGTAACGAATCAATATGAATTGGGGCTCGCTAAAAAAATTGATCTCGACCGTGTAAAAGTTAATAAAAGCAATTTGCTATCACAGAAACAACAATTAGAGACAACCGTAAATCAACAAAAAAATCTGCTGAAGTATTATATGGGAATGCCCATTCAGCAAGAAATTAGTTTGCCGCACGACGCCGTCCAACAGTTGGAACGTGAAGCATTGCAATTAAATAATGATGAATTTAATTTAGAACGACTTGCCCAATATAAAGTACTGAAAAGTCAAGAGACTCTTTTGCAATATCAACGCAAGGCCAAAATTGCGGAATATTATCCCAGTTTATCTTTAGGCGCCAATTATATGCTGAATAGCCAAAGTAATCGATTTGATCTTTATAGCAGTAAAGCCCTAAATTACGACATGTCTGCGGTGACGATGACCTTAAAGGTTCCAATATTTGATGGTTTTGGCAGGAGATCGAGAGTTCGGCAGGCAAACGTTGAACTGCAAAAGATCAACCAAGATATCCGAAACACATCGAACTCATTGAAGATGGCGTATAATAATGCTACCAACCAGATAAAGAACAGCTTAACCACTATAAAAACACAAGAGGAGAATAAGAAACTTGCGGAGGAAGTTTTTTATAGTACACAAAACAATTACCAAAATGGCCTTGCAAGCCTTACTGACTTATTAACCTCTGAAACAGACCTGGTTGCTGCACAAAACAGTTACAACGAAGCTTTACTAAATTATAAGGTAGCTCAGATTGAATTAATAAAATCAAACGGAAACATTAAATCACTTTTAACGGAATAATAGCGCGACGTACAGGTCGCTTAATAAGAACTTATTTATCTAAATTTAAAATGAAGAGAATAATTATCACTGTAGTCGTTGTAATTGGTGCAGCAGCGTTGATTGGGTGGGTACTTAACAACAATAAAAAGGAAAATCAAGCTAAAACAGATATTGTAGCCAAGGGTACAGGTGCCGTTATTGTACGTATCACTACTGCGAGCAAATCACCTATCAACTTAGATTTTTCTTCTAATGGAAATTTTGCTGCTTGGCAAGACCTTGCGTTAGTAGCAGAAAATAGTGGAAGAGTTACCCGGATTTTGGTTGATGAAGGTTCGCATGTTAACCGCGGACAAGTACTTGCAAGGATTGACGATGAATACCTAAGCTTAGAGCTTCAGTCGGCATCGGATGAATTAAGTAAGCTTAAAACAGATCAACAACGATATGAAAGCTCCTTTAAGACCGGCGGTGTAACAAAGGCGCAGTTAGACGATATTAATCTGGATGTTAGAAATGCAGAAAATAAAGTACAGCAAGCTAAACGCCGATTAGCAGACTCTTATATAAAGGCTCCTATTTCAGGCATTATCAACAAACGCAGCATTGAAGTCGGAACATACGTATCACCCGGTACTGCGCTATTTGACATCGTAGATGTATCACGTTTAAAGCTACTTGTAAATGCGAATGAATCGCAAGTAGTCAATCTTAAAGTAGGCGATCAGGTAAAAATTACCACGAGCGTCTTCCCGGATAAGGCTTTTAGCGGTGCTATTTCATTCATCGCTGCCAAGGCGGATAATACCTTGAACTATCCTGTGGAAATTCGCGTTGAAAATTCATCTTCCCAATCATTAAAAGCGGGAATGTATGGAACCGCAGTGTTTGACCTACCTGAACAGCAACCTACCATCGTTATTCCGCGTGGAGCCTTTGTGGGCAGTGTAAGCTCCAATGAAATATTTGTGCTGGAAAATGGTAAGACAGCCAAACTAAGAAAGGTTACATCCGGACGCATACTGGGAGAACAGGTTGAAATTCTAGACGGATTGAAAGAAGGAGAGACCGTTATAATTAGTGGGCAAATTAATTTGGTTGATGGAACTGAAGTAAAGCCACAAAGTGACGACAAGAAAAGCAGCTAAGCGTAGATAAAGACACTGGAAATGCTTATGCGCTATACGTACCATTAAAATATTAACAATTTACGGATGAAAATTGCTGAAATATCAATAAAACGCCCATCTATCGTTATTGTAGTCTTTACGGCATTAACGTTATTGGGTATTATATCTTATCTCTCATTAAATTATGAGATGTTGCCGAAGTTTAGTCCAGGCGTTGTTTCTATCTCAACCATATATCCTGGAGCATCTCCAAATGAAGTAGAAAATACTGTAACTAAAAAACTGGAAGATGCTGTTTCCTCTATGGAAAACATCAAAAAACTGGAAGCAACCTCATTTGAAGGGTTATCGGTGATCACCATAACACTCACCAGTGATGCCGACGTTGACTACGCTATCAACGATGCTCAACGAAAGGTAAATGCGGTATTATCCGACTTGCCAGATGATGCGAAAACGCCATCACTGGCTAAATTCTCGCTGGATGACCTGCCAATTGTGACGCTTTCGGCGACCGCAACAATGGATGATGCGCAATTTTTTGACCTTATAGATAAACGTATTCAACCCATCGTTTCACGTGTTAATGGTGTTGCACAGGTTAACCTTGTGGGGGGCCAAGAGCGTGAAATACAAGTGAACTTAAACGCTGCTAAACTGGAGGCTTATCATCTTTCTGCACTGGATGTTCAACAAGTTATTCTGAACTCCAATTTGGATTTTCCTACGGGTAGTGTGAAAACTAAAAATCAGGATATCCTCATTAGGTTAGCAGGTAAATATAAATCGGTAGAAGAGCTGCGCAATTTGGTAGTAAGTACCGCTGCTGATGGTGCTCAAATTCGTATGAAGGACATTGCCGATGTACAAGATGCACAAAAAGATGTTGAAAAAATTGCCCGGGTAGACAGAAGCGGATCTATTATCTTACAGGTAATAAAAACCTCCGATGCCAATGCCGTTAAAGTAAGTGAAGGAGTGCGTGCCGTGATCGGTCGTTTACAAACAGACTATCAAAAGGAAAACTTAAAGATCATGGTGGCTAATGATAGTTCAGAGTATACACTGGAGTCTGCAGATGCTGTGGTGCACGATCTGTTTTTGGCCATTATTCTTGTTGCAGTGGTTATGCTCTTTTTCTTACATAGTTTACGTAACGCTGTCATCGTAATGGTGGCAATTCCTGCATCGCTAATAGCAACCTTTATCGGCATGCAACTTCTTGGTTTTACCCTTAATTTAATGTCATTATTAGGTCTCTCCCTAGTGGTAGGTATTCTTGTGGATGATGCCATTGTGGTGATCGAAAACATCTATCGCCATATGGAAATGGGTAAAAATAAAGTGAGGGCTTCGTATGATGCTACCAAAGAAATTGGGTTTACCGTTGTCTCTATAACCATGGTAATTGTTGTTGTATTTTTCCCAATTTCTATCAGCACGGGCCTAGTATCTGATATTCTGCGTGAATTCTGTGTAGTGGTGATGATCTCCACTTTATTAAGCCTCTTAGCTTCCTTCTCCATTGTTCCATTACTCACTTCAAGATTTGGAAAATTGGAAAGAATCTCAAGTAGAACGTTTATCGGTCGCTTTGTATTATGGTTTGAAAAACAATTGCATCGCTTTACGAACTGGGTTACAGGTGTGTTAAATTGGGCCTTAGATCATAAAGCAATTACGCTTGTTACGGTCTCTTTATTACTAGTATCCTCATGTGGACTAACATTTGGCGGCTTTATTGGTGCAGAATTTTTCGCACAGGGCGATAGAGGTGAATTTTTGGTGCAGATAGAACTTCCAAAAGATGCGTCCATCGAACAGACAAACCAAATGACCCGTAAAGCAGAAGATTTTTTGAGCAAGAAAAAAGAAATTACATCTCTTATCACAACAGTGGGTCAATCGAGCGATAATTTAGGTGCGGATCAATCAACTGCTTATAAAGCCGAAATTACGGTAAAATTGGTTCCTAAAAATGAACGAAATGATGCTTCTAATATCTACGCCGCTAAGTTAAAAGGAGAAGTAGAACACTTATTAGTCGGCGCAAAAGTAAAGACGGTGCCGATAAGTATATTAGGTATGGCCGAACAGGCACCCATTGAAATGGTTGTTACAGGATCTGACTTAGACAGTGTACTCGCTTACGCAGAGGAAGCGCGTATCATGCTGTCGAAAGTACCTGGAGCCGCCGAAACAAAGCTATCAGTAGAAAGTGGTAATCCGGAAATTACTGTTGAAGTAGATCGAGATAAGATGGCTGCCCTCGGTTTATCTTTACAAACAGTTGGTGGAACCATGCAAACAGCCTTTAATGGAAATACCGATGGCAAATTCAGACAAGGTGAATACGAGTATGACATTAATATCCGCTTTGAAGATTACGACCGGAAAAATGTGGACGATGTTAAGAATCTTTACTTCTCCAACAACAAGGGCAACTTAATTAAGCTCTCTCAATTCGCTGAAGTGAAAGAAGGATCCGGCCCAAGTCAGTTAGAACGAAGGGATAAAAGCACCTCTGTGAAAGTACAATCACAGGCAGTCGGCCGACCTTCAGGGACCGTCATTCAAGATTTCGAAAGTAAACTTGGTGAACTGCGCAAACCTACCGGCGTAAACTATGTATGGGGTGGAGATATGGAAAATCAAGAAGAAGGCTTTGGATCCCTGGGAACTGCCCTTCTCATCTCTATTGTTTTAGTTTACTTCATCATGGTAGCTTTGTATGATAGCTTTATATACCCGCTTGTGGTTATGTTTTCCATTCCTCTGTCTGTAATTGGAGCATTGTTGGCCCTAGCGCTTACCAACAATTCATTGAATATATTTACCATTCTGGGATTGATTATGCTTATCGGACTGGTTGCAAAGAATGCCATTATTTTGGTAGACTTTACCAACCAGATGAAAGCAGAAGGAAATAGCACCAGACAGGCACTTATTCATGCCAATCATGCTCGCTTACGCCCTATCCTTATGACTACCATTGCGATGGTAATTGGTATGCTTCCTATTGCATTGGCTTCCAGTGCCGGTGCCGAATGGAAAAATGGATTAGCATGGGTAATTATTGGGGGACTGATCAGTTCACTGTTCTTAACGCTGATTATTGTTCCTGTAGTTTATCAAGTAGCAGACAATATTTTACACCGGTTTGGCCTTGACAAAAAGGGTGTTCCTATTGAGGATCTGATGGTTGCTGACTATGAACATAAAGATGTTAAAGAGTATGAAAGCAATCATTGATTAATGTAACTACACAAAAAAGAAAAGGTTCTAAATTAATTTAGAACCTTTTCTTTTTTGGCTTCCTTATTTCAACAGGAAAGTCAAAAAGGAGTCAAACCTCATAAATTATTAAGAATCAACTATTCGAAGTAGTATGTTTGTGAAATTATTATTAAATTAACATAAACGAAATGCCACAAGACACTGCTTCAGATAGCAAAACCTTACACCGATTTCGAAAAGTTGCCTTCTTTGAGGGAGTTTCTTTCATTCTATTGGTATTTATAGCAATGCCTTTAAAGTATTGGGCAGATTTTCCATTGGCCGTAAAGTATGTGGGTTGGGTGCATGGTGTATTATTTATAGCCTATGTTTTCATGTTAATTCAATGCTGGATTGAATATAATTGGAAATTTTCCAGAGTGATTTTATTTTTTGTCGCTTCATTACTACCTTTTGCTCCTTTTGTGGTAGAAAAAAAATTAAAAAAAGAAGAACATTAGATTATAGACTTATAATATTATATGGTAAAGCTAAGGAAGGTAGAAGTGCCTATTTTTATGGCGTTAGTGGCCAGATTTGCACTTTTACTTGGCATATATAGCCTTTTACGTATCGGTTTTTACTTATTTAACATAAACTCATTCCCGAACCTAGACACATCACAATTGCTGATTATTTTGTTGGGAGGGATTAAATTCGATATTTCTGCTTTATTATATCTCAATTCTTTATATATCGTTTTACAAAGCCTGCCACTTCCTTTCCGTTATAAGAGTTTATATCAGAAAATATGTAAATGGCTATTTATCGTAACCAACAGCTTAGGGATTGTTGCCAACTTAATTGATTTTGCCTATTACAAATTCACGTTAAAACGTACTACAGGAACTGTATTTGAACAGTTCGCACATGAGCAAAACAAGTTAAAGCTTTTTATAGATTTCCTTACAGGCTATTGGTATTTGCTGATTATTTTTATTCTGCTAGTACTCTTGTTAAATAGGGCCTATGATGCCCTTGTAATTAAACGCCCTGACAAGCGTTTGAGGTGGTCTTATTATTTGATACAATCCTTCATTTTTTTAATCGTTGCTGCATTAACCGTAATCGGAATGCGTGGTGGTTGGCGTCATAGCACCCGACCAATAACGCTCAGCAATGCTGGAGAATTTGTTCAATCTCCCGATCAAATGAGCATTGTCTTAAATACACCTTTCTCTATCATGCGCACACTTAAAGCTGTAAATTTAAAACCTATTCATTATTTTGATGAGAAAACGCTAAATGAGTTGTATTCACCTATTCATCAGCCGGCAGATACGGTGCCATTTAAAAACTTGAACGTTGTTTTTTTGATTATTGAAAGTCTAGGTAAAGAACATGTAGGCGCTCTAAATAAAGACCTTGCACAAGGAACTTACAAGGGTTATACGCCATTTATCGATTCATTGGTAGAAAACAGCTTTACATTTACCCACACCTATGCCAATGGTCGAAAATCTATTGATGCATTACCTTCTATTATCTCTGGCATTCCATCTATAAGAGAGCCCTTTGTACTGTCTACTTACTCAAGCAATAAAACCACTAGTATTGCTAAGCTATTATCCGAAAAAGGTTATGAAACGGCCTTTTTCCATGGTGCTCCCAACGGATCGATGGGTTTTTCATCTTATACAAAATTAGCAGGCATTCAGCATTATTTCGGAAAGACAGAGTATAACAACGATGCTGATTTTGATGGCATGTGGGGTATATGGGATGAGCCTTTCATGCAGTTTATGGCCCGTACTATCAACACCCTTCACCAGCCTTTTTTCTCGGCATTCTTTTCACTTTCTTCTCACCACCCATTTAAGGTGCCCGAACAATATAAAGGCAAATTTCCAAAAGGTCCGCTTGAGGTCCAGGAGCCCATGGGTTATACGGATATGGCATTAAGAAAATTTTTTGAAACTGCATCTAAAATGCCCTGGTATAACAATACCTTGTTTGTTCTTTGTGCAGATCATGCAACGGTATCTTTCTTCCCGGAATATCAAACTATTCCAGGAGCCTTCTCCATTCCTATTTTATTTTATTACCCAGGAGGTAACCTTAAAGGAAAAACAGACAAATCTGTACAGCAGATAGATATCATGCCAACGGTTTTAAATTACCTGCACTACGATAAACCTTATTTTGCTTTTGGCTTCGATGCCTTTTCTAAAGACACGAACAACTTCGTTATCAATAATAATGATGGCACCTTTAGCCTTTATCAGGGCGATAATCTTTTATTGAATGATGGGCAAAACAATACGGCCTTATATAATTTGAAGGCAGACAGACTAACCAAGCATAATCTGTTGAACCAAGATACACTTTCGCAAAACAAGATGGATAGTCTTCTTAAAGCTTTTACCCAACAGTACAATAATAGAATGATTCAGGATGATTTAACGTATCGTCCTGCTAAGTAAGTTAATATGAATGATAAGAGTTCCTTGGGAAACCAATAAAAATCAAGCATTCTTCGGATTTCTACACTTAACATCTTGAATTAGTAGGCAAGATATTGATTATAGACCTCCTGTAAATAAGCCTTACCTTCTTTAAGAAGAGTACATTTGTGCTTATAGCAATGTTGGTTGCCTTCATAGAAACTCACATGTTCACCAATATGATCGTAGGCCATAGACTCCTTCGTTTTTACAATCCCCCAACCGTCTGACCATGTAAAGAAAGAAAACGGAACGGTGCGAGGGTTTAGCAAATCTCTACTCCATACATAGTGCTTAGCACTCAAGCCTAGCTGATTACATAAGGTGCTTGCTATATCGACCTGATTTCCTATGATATCATTTCTTTTTCCTTTCCATGAAGATTTAAGTGCTCCACCAAGAAATAATAAAGGAATATGATAACGCTTCGGATTGTTACTTTCCCATTGCTCAAGCGGTAAACGATGACCGTGGTCGGCTACGATTACAAAGAGCGTATTTTTATACCAGGCCGTTTTCTTTGCCCGCTCTAAATAATTGTACAGTACCGAATCTGTATAGTATGCGGTACTTCGAAAAAGGTTGGGCAAATCATCGTCTCCAAACTTATGTGGAACTGGCAAATCGAATGGTTCGTGATTATTTAATGTAAGCAGCACAGAAAAAAAAGGTTCTTTTGCTTTTGATAGCTGGTTTAACTGCTTAGTGAAAGTAAGTTCATCATAGACTCCCCATTTTGATCTCGGCGCCCAAAGAGGGAAATGTTGTTGATCGACGACTTTCTGACAACCATGACTTAACATATATCCCTTAAAGTTATAAAACTCACTTTCTCCCCCATAGTAGAAGGAAGTGCGATATCCGGCGACCGCAAAATCAGACACTAAACTGGGCAACCCGGCCTGTTTGTGAATATTTTTGATGATACTCTGGGAAGATTGTGTCGGAAAAGCACTGAGCAGGGCAATTATTCCTTTATCTGTTCTATCTCCTGATGAATAAATATGATCAAATAAAAGTCCTTCTTTAATAAGCTGCTCCAGTTTTGGCGCCACCCCTTTTTCACCACCTAGGCTTTCTACCAAATCGGCAGTAAAGCTTTCTAAAATGATGAAAACCACATTAGGTCTCTTCCTGTTCAAAATAGATAAAGAAGCACTATTTGAAGAAGCAGCTATAATAGGTGATATAAGCTGTTTTGCTTCTTTTTCATTCATTGCTTTATAAGGATTTTTCTTTAATCCTTTAGCATGCACGATGTCATACATAAAATACCAAGCTACATTGGTGGCCGCATGATTTGGAAATGGAGCAGTAGCAAAATAAACCATGGAAGGGTTTAATGGCGTTAATCCCCACCCCCCTCTAATCAATAAAAAAAGCAGCAACAACAAGCTCCCAGAGGCAGTTAACTTCTGATACCACTTTATGCTTTCCATCTTGATAGTTGGCTCATATATCTTCAGCTTTTTTGCTAAAAGAGCCCCTATTATACTTAAAAAGAGTAAAATAAAAATCGACAGAAAAATTGGAGAAGACGCTGCAGAAGCAATGGCCAAGTGCGGCGAGTCCAAAAACATATCAACTACCTTATAGGAAATCACGGTGTCCCATTCTCGGTAGATATTAAAGTTGATGATATTGATCAGCGAGCAGACGATGATAACCGTCCAGACGTAAAATTGGGAGAGTTTCTTAAAGATCTTGAAGTCCTTGATCCATAATTGCGCAATAAAAGCCAATAGAGGTATGCCGCAGATATAGGCTGCCATTGAGGCATCCATCCGCGTCCCGTAAATGAAAATTTTTAATGTATCAGCGATACAAAGGTTTGATAATTGTTCATGAAAGTAGAGAAGAAAGGTTACCCTACAAACAAAAGCAAATAACATCCAGAAGGCAAACTGCCTCAAAACGATGCAATATTTATTCATTAAAATTTTGCGACAAACTAAGGTCTATCTCCAGCAAAAGCGTAAGTAATCTCTGTTTTCCCGTGGGGAACCGGATTACCCTCTTCATCTAAATTCACAAACACCAACTTATCGATTGTTAAAATACTTTTCCTTGTGATTTTATTGCGCACCTCGCAGGTAAGCGTAATAGAAGTTTTGCCAAAATGAGTTGCTTGGATTCCTAGTTCTATAATTTCCCCCAAGGTGGCGGAGCTCACAAAGTTTATTTCCGAAATAAATTTAGTCACAACTTTTGGATTTCCTAATTGCACAATAGCATATATAACGGCTTCTTCATCAATCCACCGTAACAAGGTTCCTCCAAATAATGTACCATTTGGATTTAGGTCTTCGGGTTTAACCCATTTTCGAGTATGAAAATTCATGTGTATTATTAAGGCTTGATTAATAAGGTATAAGGGCACTTTTTACTCCTATACCTTTTAACCTTTATTAAATATGAATTGCCCTATTAGCAGTTGCTGCCAAGGCAGCTTCTTTAAGCGATTCCGTAAAAGTTGGATGTGCGTGACATATACGAGCGATATCTTCCGCAGAAGCACGGTACTCCATAGCAACCACGGCCTCCGCAATGATGTCTGCAACCCGTGGGCCAATCATATGCACCCCGAGTATTTCGTCTGTATCCGCATCTGCCAACACTTTAATAAACCCTTCCGTATCCATACTTGCTCTTGCTCTTCCACTTGCTTTAAATGGAAATGAACCTGATTTATATTTTTTGCCATCGGCTTTCAGCTGCTCTTCAGTCGCCCCAACGCTTGCCACTTCAGGCCAGGTATAAACAACCCCCGGAATGAGGTTATAATTTATATGCGGTTTTTGTCCAGCTATCCGTTCGGCAACATAAACACCTTCTTCCTCTGCTTTATGCGCAAGCATAGCTCCTTTTATTACGTCGCCAATAGCATAAATACCCGCAACAGGCGTTTCCAAATGCTCATTCACCGGTATTTTCTTTCCTCTCTCTTCAAGCGTTATTCCGACAGCATCTAAATTTAAGCCTTCTGAATAAGCCGTTCTACCAACAGCCACTAAACAGTAGTCGCCCTCCACGCTTACAGGGTTCCCTTTGGCATCTTCCGCTGTAACGGTTACGGTTTTTCCTTTTACGGAAGCTCCGGTAACTTTATGGCTTAATAGAAACTCAAAGCCCAGCCCCTTCAATGATTTTTGCAATTCTTTTCCAAGGCCTTTGTCCATCGTAGGTATAATTGAATCCAAGTATTCAATCACCGTTACTTTCGCACCTAAGCGCGCATATACCGACCCTAGTTCCAGGCCTATTACACCGCCGCCAATCAAGATTAGCTTTTTCGGAACCTCTGTTAGATTTAAGGCTTCCGTTGACGTAATAATTCTTTTCTTATCAACCTTTAAGAAAGGCAATGAAGCGGGTTTCGACCCCGTAGCTATAATAACATGCTGTGTAGTAATCTCTTCTGAGGCACCGTCGTCTTTCGTTATTTTGATAGTATTTTTGTTTACAAACGACCCTATACCTTGATAAGTAGTTACTTTATTTTTTTTCATTAAAAAAGTAATTCCGCTTGTAGTTTGTTCTACAACTCCATTTTTACGCTTAATCATCTGCTTAAGATCAACCTTCAAATTACTAAGATTGATACCATGCTCAGGAAAATGTTTACTCGCATTATGATAATGTTCGCTAGAATCAAGTAGCGCTTTAGATGGGATACAACCCACATTTAAACAGGTACCTCCTAACGTATTATATTTTTCAATAATTGCGGTTTTTAAGCCTAACTGACCACAACGGATGGCAGCTACGTAACCACCAGGTCCACTGCCTATTACTACTACGTCGTATTGCATGAATATTTTTTATTTTCTTTTAAAAATGAATAATCAAAGTTACAAAATTATTGGACCCAATTCCTATTATATCCCGTTAAAAACCTTTTTACACGCTACAAAATAACATAAAAAAAACAAACCCCGTAGGATGTGTACATCTACGGGGAAAAGTATAATCTTTTTTTAGCGTAGCACTATTCTGCTACAATTTTTCCTTGCATTGTTCCCCAGTGTCCCGGAAAACTACAAATAAATTCATAAACACCAGCCTTAGGCAGGGTAAACTCTATTTCATCTGATTGACCAGGCCCTAAAAGCTTTGTATGTGCAATAATTGAAGAAGCAAAGGTAGAAGGAATGTATTCTTCTTCTTTCGCCTTAAAAGCCTCTCCTCCAAATGCAGCAATATCAGTACCTTGATCAAGTACAACCGCATTGTGTCCCATAGACTCGATTGGTTGCTCGCCTATGTTTTTAAGTGTTAATTTAACTTTTGAACCCGCTTTTACTTTGAACAAATCTTTGTCAAAACGCATATCATCAGAAGCTTGCAACTGGATATGATCGGTTGTTTCAACATTTTCTATCCCTGGAACAGAAGCCGCAGGTGTTTCTGCAGATGTTTCAGCAGGAGTAGAAGTGGTACTGTCATGTTCATGTGTAGCCGTTGAACTTTTATCGCCACCGCCACAAGACGCTAAAAACAATGCTGCAACAACAGCTGGCACCATAAATACTTTCTTCATTTCTTAATCTATTTTTGTTATCTAAAATTAGCTAACTACAAACTTATCAATAATTTATTTAAATTCCGCTAGAATTGTGCTTATTCATTATTAGTTGTGAGTTATCAGTTGCGAGTTGCGAGCATTAGTTATTAGTTATTCTTGCCTAAAATTAACTCATCTATTCAACAACTCAACCATCTAACTATTCAACAACTTGACTATTTAACTACTTAACCATTCAACAATTTGACTACTTAACGATCCGCCAAACGCTAAAGTATCGGATGTCTTTCAAACGGTTTATCACGATCAAACAAGTAGCGATAGGTATGGTGTGTCTTATAAATATAGGCACCTATTTGATGGGCAAGATTCATCATTTTGGGATTAAAATCACCTATCCAATTCATCTGCAATTCTTCATAACCGGTACTATTTTTTCTGTTGATGAATATTTTTGCCGCCTCCATAATAAGTGCTACTTCTACTCCCTTCCGCTGATGGGCCGGTACTACGCCGAAGACTATACCGAACAGTGTCTTACATTTTTTGAACAGTTTGTTCCAGCAAAGCATAAAAACACCTTTTAGCCCAATTTTCCCATTTACATATTTAATGAGTAATTGATTCACATCGGGAATACTAATAAAGAAGCCAATGGGTTCGCCTTCAAAATAAGCAAACCACAAACCTATTGGATCTACCACCGGCTTTAAACTTCTCATGATCTTATCGGCTTGTTCTCTAGTCATCTCTCCCACCCCATCATGTCTCACCCAGGCCTTATTATAAACTTCCCTAAACTGTTGTGCGGCTTCGGAAAGATTTTTCCTTTTTATAAAATCAAAAGTATACCCTCTCATCCCCAGCAATCGCTTTGCTTTATTCGCATACCGCTCACCTATCTCATTGTCGAGCGATCGCTTGTACGTATATTGTTTATAATAGAGCTGAAATCCATATGATTCAAACAATCTTTGATAATAAGGGGGGTTATAATTGCTGCAATAACACGGCTCCATAAAGCCATCCACTAATAGGCCCCACCAACGCTCTCTACTCCCAAAATTAATAGGCCCGTCCATCGCTTCCATACCATGCTCCTGCAGCCAATTTCTCGCTGTATCAAACAACAAATGTGCAGCCTTTTCTTCTTCTATACACTCAAAAAAACCACAACCACCCGTTGGTTGCATATAATCGATAGAACTAACAGTATCATAGAAAGCAGCAATGCGGCCAATACAATTTTTGTTCGCATCAAACAACAGCCACCTGCAACATTCACCGATAGTAAAAAGCGTATTCTTAGTTGGATCAAAAATATCGTCTACATCACTATCTAATGGGCGTATATAATTTTTATCGGTTCTATATAAAGATTGAGGCATTTCTAAAAACAACCTAGCAAGCGCTGGAGTATCTACCTTTTCAACTTTCATTCAAAGCGTATAATATCTTAAAGTACCCTTAACCTTTCTCAAAAGTCGGGCAGAAAAATCAATTATTCCTGATCTTTTTCAGAAAAATTTAAATATATGCAACATTTCCCTATATCACGCGTCTTATTTGAAAATATGTGGACATTCATGCCCATAGAATTTGCCAATTTATTTGAAACGCTTAATGGTACTATCTTAAAAATTATCACAAATGAAACACAAAATCGGCTCCACAGGCTGGCTAGCACTTCTACTGCCATTTCTCTTCATCGGCATTTCTCATGCCGCCATCGTTACAAAAAAAATCGCGGATGAAACACGTTCTGTTTCGGGTTTCCATGCGATTGAAAATATCGGAAGTATTGACCTTGAAATTAGTTTAGGTAGCACAGAATCGCTAAAAATTATAGGTAATAAAGAGGCAATTGATCTAGTGGAAACGCAAGTTAAAAATGGCATCTTGATTATAAGTATCAAAAAAGATGGTCAGCGGTTTTTTAATAATTGGAAGACCAATAATAACCTTCTGATACAAGTAAGTGCTAAATCTCTCGACGCACTAAGTCAAAGAGGGTCGGGCAATATCGTAGTTAATAATCCTATTAAAGGCAACACCTTTCAGCTGTCATTAACAGGTTCGGGAGATATTACAGTTCCTGTAAATGTAAATAGCCTTACCGCAAAGATAGTGGGTTCTGGCGATATAAGCATGCAGGGAACGGCTAAGTCTGCTGATGTAAGTGTTAGTGGATCAGGAGATTTCGAGGGAAGCTCTTTGAAAACACAAGACGCGAATACTAAAATCAGCGGATCTGGTGATATAGATATTTATGTATCAAACACCTTAAATGCGCAATTATCTGGCTCGGGCGACATTTCCTATGCAGGAAGTCCTAAGCAGGTAAATAAACACAAATCTGGTTCAGGGGAAATTTCCGGTAGATAAATTCTATTTTTTTAATCTAACGTCTCCTCCCAAGTTGTATCGCAACATCAACATCTGTTGATTGCTAATCTCTCCTGGGGTAAAATGTAAACTCACCATAAAATACCCCTCGAGATTTTGAGATTTGAAAGGTCTCCATCCCATATCCAATCGGTTATAGGTGTCTTTTGTATAAAATCGATCTCCGAAACTTATATCATGCGCTTGACCTTTGTAAAAGGTATTGTTAACAAAAACAGATTTATAGGCAGCATGTATATCTACGATCGCCCCTTTCGGTGTACGACTGTCGTAAACACCTCTTAACCGATCGAATGACGCAAGCACACCCGCCCCGATGGTCAATGAATCTAATGCCGTCTTATCGCTTAAGTCGACTCCCACCTGAAACAAACCTACTGCATTATCACGCACAGGGAATGTTTCGTCTAAACTACTCGCTGTATGAAGCATCGTTAAATAATGGGTAAAATAGAAGAGGCCTGTCTGAACTTTGCCCGATAAGCCAACGATAAACTGTTCTCTTTTTTCATGCGTTTGCCGACTTGTCCAATCTACCCAAATCTGCTCATGAAAGTTTGCTTTTTGATACTTCAGGAATAAACCTTCTACATTTGGTCGATAATACATTAAGGTATCATTGAGTACTGCCCTTGGGTAACTACTCAGTAAATTTACCCGGGGAAAGGCTCCCAGATAAAAAGAAAAACCTTTATCCTCGTAATTATAGTAAACCGTAGGATTTGCTTTCGCACCAAAGGGCTTATCACCAAATTCTTGCAGAAAATTCACCCCAAAGCGCACCCGGTGCACACTATCTATTCTTAAGCCTACTTCTGGCGCTACCCTTATACCAAAAATGGTTTGCGAATATAGCCCTGCCTTTACATACTCTCTATTATCTGCAAAACCAAAAGTATTGACGTTCCATTCAAACATTTCTTGTGCTTCGGCAAAAAAACATGCCAGACAAAAAACCAAGGTGAAAAGATTTCTTTTCATTTAAATCAATTTTTGAATACGTTGGGAGGTTACCAGAAGAGGCCTCCTTAAAACATTTTCTT
>DATMSZ010000403.1:0-7210 GCA_035565175.1 Pseudosphingobacterium sp. | reverse complement strand
TAATTGCAAATATTACATAGGTGAAATTATTTTTTATTAAGGGCAATCCTCCAAAATAATAACCTAAGAACAAAAATGCTGAAACCCATACAAAACCTCCTACTATATTAAACGAAGCGAATTTAGAATAGGTCATCGTGCCAATTCCGGCAACAAACGGCGCAAAGGTTCTTACAATGGGTATAAAGCGGGCGTAGATAATTGTTTTACCACCATGCTTTATATAAAAGCTTTGTGTACGTTCTAAATATTCTTTTTTGAGTAACTTATACTTCCCGCTGAAAGCTTTTGGACCCACATATTTACCTATATGATAGTTTACCAGATCTCCTAATATCGCAGCTATAATCAATAACCCACACATTACGAATATATTTAGATCCGTATCAGGCTTGGCTACAATAGCACCCGCAGCGAATAGAAGTGAATCGCCCGGTAAAAAAGGAGTCACTACTAATCCGGTTTCTGCAAAAATGATTAAAAATAGAATTAGATAGGTCCAGGTCTGATAATCATTTACAATCTCAACGAGATGTTTATCGATATGCAAAATGAAGTCAATGATAGCGCTTATTACTTCCACGGGAACTTGTTAAACGGTCGTCTTGTTGTTACCTAACCTTGATTATTAAGCATTACTGGCATAACCAGCATTAAAATATTCTCATTTTCATCTTCAATAGAAGGTAAAAGCAAACCAGCTCTGTTTGGTGTACTCATTTCCAATACCACTTCTTCACATACCAAGTTATTGAGCATTTCAATAAGAAATTTTGCGTTGAACCCTATTTCAGTATCCTCCCCTTCATATTGACAGCTTAAACGTTCATGTGCTTCATTGGAAAAGTCCAAATCTTCTGAAGAAATATTCAGTTCGCTTCCGGCTATTTTTAACCGAACTTGATGAGTAGTTTTATTGGCAAAGATGACCACCCGTCTCAGTGAATTCAACAATAATAATCTGTCGATCGTTAGTTTGTTAGGATTCACCTGCGGAATAACAGCTTCATAATCTGGATATCTTTCATCAATTAATCTACATATTAAATGAATGTTTCCAAATCTAAAAAATGCAGAGGTATTATTATATTCTACGGCTACATCAACATCTTCAGAAGGCAAAGAGCTCTTTAGTAAAGACAGCGCCTTCTTCGGAAGAATCATGGAAGTAACCGTTTCGGATTTTACGTCCAAACGGCGATAACGAACAAGCTTATGTGCATCTGTAGCAACAAAAGTTGTACTTTGAGGCGTTAACTGACAAAGCACGCCAGTCATCGCTGGCCTTAACTCATCATTACTTACTGCAAAAATGGTTTTATTAATGGCCTCTGAAAGTACAGATGCTGGAATACTTACCGTTGATGGGTTTTCAACAACTGGAATCTTAGGGAAATCTTCAGCATTTTCGCCACTTAATTTATATTTACCATCTCCAGCGCTGATTTCTATAGAATAGGTCTGCATATCCACAGAGAAAGCGATAGGCTGATCCGGCAATGTTTTCAATGTTTCTATCAAGATCTTTGCGGGCACCGCTACTTTACCTTCTTCTTTAGATTCTACTTGTAGCGATGTGATCATACTTGTTTGAAGATCTGTAGCAGAAATAGTCAACGCATTATCCTTGATCTCAAACAGAAAATTTTCTAGAATAGGCAACACGGTACTACTACTTGAAGCACCGTTCACTGCTTGTAATTGCTTAAGTAAAGTTGAAGTGGAAACTATGAATCTCATGTCTGTCAAATATAAGCGCAATGATAATAAAAAGAAAGGAGAAAAGGGAAAAATTATTGAATTAGCTCATCATAGAATAATTCTATTTATCTCTTAGAGGACCGCTTTCATCTTTATGTATTCACTGGGTCTCACACCGATCATCTTTTGAAATGTATTACTAAATGTAGGCAAACTATTGTAACCAACTTGCATAGCTACTTCATTAATGGTTAATGACTTTTCGAGTAGTAATTGCAGTGCTTTTAACATCCTAAGAGCGGTTAGATATTGAATGAACGACATGCCTAAATCCTTTTGAAATAGCCTCGACAGGGATCTCGGACTAAATCCAAAGTTTATTGCCAGATCATTAAATAAAAAATCTTTGCTCAGGTTTTCTTCCAAGTATGCTATTAATTGTTTTAAACGTTTGTCTTTAGCCAGGGGTAAAGCTAGCGGAAGGGAAAAATTACTTACCTGAGGCAAAAGCATTTTAAATGCTTCTACAACCGTATAAACAGATTTATTATCAGGGGCTATATGCCCCGTCCACCGTGTGGTAAACAGCATCAATTCGAGCAATAGATCGTTAACAGGATAGATGCTGGTATGTAAGAAAAAGGGGTCGTCTGTATCGGTGATTGGAAAGTAAAGGTTTCGCATAATCACCTCCGGCGAACTAGGGTGGATACTATGTTCCATCCCCGGTGCTATCCACATATAATGCCTGGCTGGAAGGAAATAGGACTTTTCTTTTGTTTTCACAAAGACTACCCCGCCCTCTGTATAAAGAAACTGCCCTTTTTTATGACTATGACTGGGTATGAATTTCTCTCCCATCTGATTATGATAACAATAAATGGTATCTTCCTCCCTATCTACATCGGATATGTAATATTTTTCATTTGTCATAACAAAATCGGTACGAAGATATAGATTTAAAATCTTAATATTCGCAGTTTATAATCAGTGATAGCTGTTAAAAAAAAGGTGGCCCGTATGAATAAAACAATGTCTCTCATAAATAAGGTGTCCGCCTATAAATATAGTATAATTGTAATAAAATAATAGACGCAATAAACCAAATAATTTACACCTTTTAAATTAGAGAAATGGACCATGAACGTATTAAACATACCGCCCTACGCCATAAAATAACAACGGTAGATAAGGTGCTCGAACTCTTTCAGGACGGAGCCGTTGTTGCTTCAAGCGGATTTACAAAGGCAGGAGATAGCAAGGTTGTCCTTCCAGCGCTAGCTGCGCGAAATAAAGACTACCCTATTAAAATCACGTTGCTAACAGGTGCTTCATTGGGCAATGATACAGATGCCAAATTAACAAGTGCCGGTGTATTGAAAAGACGTATGCCTTTTCAGGTAGATAAGGTTCTTAGACAAGCGATAAATAGAGGTGAAGTGCTCTTTGTGGATCAAAATCTAAGTGAAACGAGCGAGATGCTTACAGATGATCAACTACCAACTATTGATATAGCAATTATAGAAGCTGCATTCATTACAGAGGAAGGAGATATTGTTCCTACTACTTCTGTGGGAAATTCACCGATCTTCGCCCAAAAGGCAAGCAAGATTGTTATTGAAGTGAGCATGGCCGTTAGCATGGATTTATATGGTTTACACGATATCTATATTCCAGAGGCATATCCTAATCGCAAAGCAATTAATATATTCGGCCCAAGCGATCGGATAGGAGCCAATACCATTAAAATTGATCCTGAAAAGGTTGCTGCCATTGTTTTCAGCAACAAAGTGGATAGTCCCGCTGATATTGCCGTTATAGACGCTAAAACAGCGGCAATTGCAAGCCATTTAATAACTTTTTTGAGTAACGAGGTAAATAGCGGTCGTTTAACAAAATCTTTACGCCCCCTACAAGCGGGTATTGGTAAAGTTGCCAATGCGGTACTAGCAGGTTTGGAACAAGGTGATTTTGAAGGACTCACCATGTTTTCTGAAGTATTGCAAGATAGCAGCTTTGATCTGATCGATAGCGGTAAACTCACCTTTGCGTCTGCAGCTTCAATTACGGTTTCTGAAGCTTGTTACAAAAGGGTGTTTAACAATTTGGAGAAGTATAGAGATAAAATTGTACTGCGACCGCAAGGCATTAGCAATGCAGCGGAAGTTATCAGAAGACTTGGTATTATTGGAATCAATACAGCCATCGAATTTGATATTTATGGCAATGTTAATTCCTCTCACATTGGGGGAACACATATGATGAACGGCATCGGTGGTTCCGGGGATTTTGCAAGGAATGCCCATATGAGTATATTTGTAACACAGGCAGCCTCTAAAGGGGATAGCATCTCGCATATTTTACCAATGGTTTCACATGTAGATCATAATGAACATAATGTAGATGTGGTAGTAACCGATATGGGTTATGCGGATCTGAGAGGTCTAGCACCAAGAGAAAGGGCTTTGCAAATTATTCAGAATTGTGCCCACCCTGACTATAAAGATGAATTACGATCGTACTTCGATCGCGCGACAAAAGAAGTTGGTGGCCAGACCCCGCATCTATTAGAAGAGGCTTTCAGTTGGCATCTTCGCCTAAAACAAACGGGTACAATGAAACGTGGTTAACTAAAATACATGATACGAAAAGCATATCCAACTGATTATAAATTTGTAGCGGAACTCATGATACAAGCTATGGAAGAGATTGTATCAAAATTTATTAATCAGCAGGATCCCCATCAAGCCATCGAATTATTTGAATATTTCTTTCAGCAAGAAAACAATCAATATAGCTATCAACACACGCTCGTCTTTACCGAAGATAAAAATAAGACCGTTGTAGGTTCGCTGACAGGTTATGATGGTGCAAGACTGATTGAATATAGAAAGCCCATATTCGATTATATTTTTCAGCATTATGGGCATCAATTGATGCTGGAACCGGAAACTGGTCCTGGTGAGTTTTATTTTGATACCATCAGCGTTCATCCCAATTATCAGGGTCGGGGGATTGGTAAAAACCTGATACTAGCTGGAATCGATTGGGCCCATGAGCAAGGCCATCAACGAGTAGGATTGCTTGTTGACGAGCGCAACCCTTCGGCAAAAAAGCTATATACCAAAATGGGTTTTTACATGTCAGAAAAAAAGCATTTTGCCGGTGCTCTGCACGATCATCTGGTGTTTGATATAACTTAGTGTTTTATTCTAGCAAATTTACGCCTACGCATGAACTGCTGAATGACACCAAAAAGTATTAAAGCTAAGGGAGGTAAACAGACATTTATGAACTGCCAGAATAACTTATCTGTTTTTATTGACATCTTATCTAACAGTCGCAATTTAACCTCTTTGTTTCGTAGAGAAATAATTCCCGATTCATCACAAAGATAATCTATGGTATTAAGCAATAGCGTTTTATTACCATATTGTTGTTGAGTCGCGCGATCCCACCCTAAATTATATGGTACATTTTCTGCGCTGTTTACCTCATTTTTAAACATATTGCCATCGGCAAATACTGCCATTTTATTGTTTAGAGGGGGTTTGGCAACGTTCAATGAAAGGGTATCAGGAATTCCTGCGGGTAAGGGGCGATTGTTAAATACCGACGGAAAAACTCCCTCCAACACCACTGCCACCGCCTGGGGTTGAGCGCTAAATTCTTCTTGTTTTGGTTCCAAAGAAACCATATCTAAAGAAATTAAAGCAGGCACATTAAACACCTTGTTAAAGTTGGAGGAGCTTAGAAGTATCTCTTTTTTTATGTTTTTGACTGGCAAAGTGTCAATCGTACCTACAAACTGTCCTTTTATACCATCAATATTTTTGACGATGGGATGGTTGGATTTGGGAACAAAAATTGGATAAAAAATCCAAGGCACTAACTGAAGCTGATTAGCTTCTCCAACACTCCCTACTTTCAATGGAATTTGCGCGCAGTTTAAATCTGCGAGTAGATTATAGTTTAATCGTACGCCATACCTGAATAGCATATCATCAAGATTAAGATTTCTGGCAACTATTACCTGATCCCCTGATTTTTGCATACTATCCAGTTCTCCTTGTACCTGATTAATTGCCCACAATACTTTCCCTCCATGATTCACAAAATAATCGAGCTTAAATTTCTGATATTCGGTAAAGGGTGTTTGTGGCTTGGCCACCACGATAACACGAATTTGTTTTAAGGTTTCAAAGCTAATGGAATCCAAATTTAACCTACCAGCTTGATAGCTATATCCAAGGCTGTGCATCGCATCATAAGCCTCTAGGTCGGTAAGTTCGCCATGCCCTTCCGTGAAGGCAATAATAGGTCTACCACCCGAGGTAATTTTTTTTATGCTATTTATAAAGGTGTACTCTAGATTTTGCAAGGAATTGTTTAACACTTCTTCTGGGCTTAGGAATCTGTTATTTTGCAATAGATTTACAGGTAGCTCTTCCTCTCCATACATGAGCATGGCTACCGGATAAATCATCTTTTGCGTCAGACCTTCTTCCGTTTTCACACTTAACTTAGTGGGCTCTATTCCCCTTTTCGCTAAGGCGTCCATATACGCTTCCTGTTCGTTGACGTCACCTTCTGTAGGATTAATAAAAGTATAACGTATTCTTCCGCCCGCATATGCCTTTAGATCGGACAGCAGATCTTTTGTGCCACTTTGCAATCTCTTAAATCCTGCTGGTAAATCGCCATCGAGAAAAACGACTACATGAAGATCTTCCTCTAACAAATTCAGTACATTTTTAGAAACGTCGGAAATGGTATATCGTTTTTCACTCGTAAAATCTATTCTAAAAAAAATACTGGATGCGAGGTAGTTTATCCCGATAATACATAATAAAATATAAAGAAATACCCTTGCTGCTCCTTTAATATGGTGGCGATCTCTTTCAAAAAACAGATAGGTAAGTCCTAGAAAAAACAAGATCGCCCCCAAAAAATAACAAAAATCGCGTATATCCAATACGCCCCTGCTTACAGATTCGTAATGGGCGTGCACACCTAGAAAGGATAAAATATCCGATAAGGCATCTAGCGTAGAAACCCCCGCCAAAAAGTCAAATCCGGTATAAAAAGAAAAACAGAGAAAGGTGCTGAATAAATAAGCAACAATAATATTATTGCTAACTGCTGATGCGAAAATGCCTATCGACGCGAATGTAGCGCTTAATAAAAGGAGTCCAATATAAGAACCAATAACAGCCCCTGTATCTATATTCCCGGTAGGAGCACCCAGCAAATAAATACTTATGTAGTAAATGATGGTAGGAAGAATGGATAAAGCGATGATTGCAAAACAGCTCAGATATTTTGCTGTAATAAGTTGGATAAAGTTTATGGGTTTAGTTACTAACAGTTCATAAGTACCATCTGCACGTTCACCCGCTATGCTCCTCATGGTTATAGCGGGTATTATAAACAAAAATATATAAGGAGAAAGGGCAAAAAAGCCCTCTAATGTAGCGTAGCCATATGAAAGGATACTCGTTTCTGGGAA
>DATMSZ010000402.1:0-4544 GCA_035565175.1 Pseudosphingobacterium sp. | reverse complement strand
GATGAATTAAAATGCCGCCCTTAAAAAAGGTGGCGTTTTAATTATAAAAGGTTCTATGTAAGTTTGTACCAAGAAAATAAAAATCAATTATTTGAGATCAACAATCTCGATGCTGTACTACGGCTAAATAACTTGTGAATTAGATAGGACTGGGATCAGATACGATGGAATACCTTAGCTCTCGAAATATTTCTACTCTATAAAAGGTGTTTAAAAACTAAAAATCCTAAAGCTACCGCTATCCAAATCACTCCCCAAGCAACCAATGGTATGAAATACAAATCGTGTTTTTTACCATTTCGACTTAAAAGTAGTCCTAAAGGAACTAATATAATTCCCGACACCAGCAAACTATAAAGAAATCCCCGAAGGGTAGAATTACCATTTTCCCCAAAAAGGGAGATCCCAATTATTATACATATAATAGGCACCATAAATGCCAGAATACCCCATCCTCTATAAATCAACATATTGAATATTTATTTTTGTTTCGATCCTCTGTGATAAGCCACCAAGAATGCGCACATATTATGGAGAACATTCGTTGCTAGGCGTCCATTTGCTAAGCGCTTGAAAAATCTGTCAAATTTAGCTATTCCAAACAGCTTTCGATACCCCTGAAAACAACCATTGATAATTAAAATAGAGGGCCACCAAATATCTTTAGATTTGTAAATCACTAAAAAAGTCGATTGCAAAAAATCACAACATTGCGATCTTATTGCATAAAAAAACCCGGACTGATCAAGCCCGGGCCAATTATAATCTTACAATGACCTATTAGTAAGTCGTAGTAGTATCTGGTGCTGACATGGTCGTATCACCATCTTGAGAACTTTCAGGAGCTTTATCTATCAGCTCCATAAATTGATCAAGCTTAGGCGTTATGATGATCTGTGTCCGCCTGTTTTTAGTTTTACCTTCTTCGGTATCATTGCTTGCAATTGGGTTATACTCTCCACGGCCACCAGCAGTTAATCTTTTCGGTTGCACGCCGTACTCATTCTGCAAGGCTTGCACTACCGACGAAGCTCTAAGCGCACTTAAGTCCCAGTTGTTCCGGATGTTCTTTTGTGAAATAGGCACATTATCGGTATTACCTTCAATCAATACCTCGTAATCTTTATAGTCGGTAATGATTTTAGCGATTTTACTCAAGGTTTCACCAGCCTGAGGAGATATCTCATAGCTACCCGATTTATACAGCATATTATCTGAAAGCGAGATGTATACTACGCCCTTCAATACCTGTACGTCTACATCCTTCATTTCTTCGCGACTAAGTGACCTAGTAAGGTTATTTGTTAACACCATATTCAATGAGTCACTCTTATTTTTGGTGTTCACCAAGTGCTGAATGTACTTATTGGAAGCGTTAATTTCATCTACCAATTTCGAGATGTTCGCATTGCCTTGACCGCTATTGGTAAGACATTTATCCAAGGCTGCCTGTAATGATTCCACATTAGAACGGTATTGTGCAATCTGTTCTTCGAGATCTTTCACCCGAGAAGTGGAGTTTGACAGTTCGTGTTGGCTGTTTAAGTATTTCAGATCTAAATCCTTATACTTCGTTTCTAACTCGCCATAGCGCGTTTGCAACAGTGTATACTTTTTGCTACCGCAGCTCGATGCCAGTAATACAAGCGCCATGAGCGCTGCAGGCAGACTTAAAATTTTAAAGTTCATATCTATTTTTTTAAATAATACGCTAATTACCAGTAAAGATTGTGCCAAAAAATTAATTTAGGCGCACAAGCCTCTTTATAAGCGTTTTAAAAGTGGTTCCATCTACCTTTCATCCACCTCCCATTCATGTGTCATATAGCCCCTATTGACTCTATATTCTGCTATTATACGGTAAAAACAGCCAAAATGAAGCCTTAAGGTGATAAATACCCAACTAACATAGGTCTAAGCTATCATTAGGGGCAGCACTGACCTTTCGTCAGCTATCTCCTCTTTTAATGGATAATTTACATGCCAAATAGCTTGTTAAATTAAAGTTCCGTTTTCGTTAGAAAAAAATCATCTATGTAGGCTTACACCTCTTTCGTCACGAATATCGGCCCGTTGGTGTAAATATTTTCAGCTAGTGAAAACTTATGTCTTTCTTCGTCGCAACTTTAAACCGAGGCCTTGCCTCCTAAACTTTATTAATATATATGAAGAAAAATTTATTATCACTTGCAAGCGTATCCATTATGCTTACAGCACTTTTTAGTGCTTGCTCGAAAGAGGATCCTATTGAAAAAGTCGCTCCTTCTGAGACAGTGTCTGCTGTAAAAAATCTATTGGCTGCAGGACAAGGCCCTTATGACGTATTGGGCCACGGTTATAATGTAACAGGAGAATACGGTAACGATGTTTCAGCAGGTTTTGCTGTAATAGACGTAACGAGGTTCAAACAGGATCAAGCTGCTCGACTTATTGAAGAAAGCCCAAGAAGCCAACAATATCTTGAAGAATATGGTGAAAATGCATTCCAATATTCCAAAATGATGTCGCGAAAAATTGAAGCTACTACAGGGTTTTCTTTTTTCAAATCCACAGTATCCAATAGCTTTAGTTCTACCAATGCTTTCGATGCCAAATATATCTATGGAAGTTATAATTTGACTATCAAACAAAAAAGGTACCGGTTTAATGCGACTGTTGATTTACTTAAAAATTATCTAAGCGCCACGTTTTTGGCCGATCTTCAATCTAAGTCGCCGCAGCAATTAGTTCAAGACTATGGCACACACGTGTTGGTTGACGTTTACACTGGCGCAAAAATGGATATCATGTTTCAAGCAGAAACAAATAATCAAAGTCGGGAAACAGCTGCCAGAGCAGGTGTTAAAATTGGAGTATCCGATGTATTTGGTTTAGACATTAATAACAGCGTAGATATCAAAGCAGCTAGCCAAAACTTCTCGAGAAAACTGTCCTATAGAACAAGAGGAGGTGACCCATCGAGAGCCTTGGTTGGAGAAATCAGCCTTGATCAAACCGCCCCAAAAATAAGTATTGCTAACTGGCAAAGCAGTTCTACTCCTGAAAATTCTGTATTTGTTGATATCGGACAATATGGGTTAATACTTCTTTATGATTTAATAAGTGACGCCACAAAAAAAGCAGCGATTAAAAGCTATATAGACCAGTATTTAAGGGATAATCAAGTTAATCTAGGTCAAGATTTAACCAATATTTATCGATACAAGTACGACCATCGCCTAGTTAAAGGTTGGGGTTTAACATCAGTTTATTGGGCTTTAGATACGCAATTTGAGGGATACAATAAGATAGGTCCGGCCTTCAGAGCTTATAAATACAATATGAATCTTGATGGATTAGTACCAATTTACAAACACTATAATCCAACTAAAAAAGTACATGCATATAAACCTTTAGGCACGCCCGAAAGCGAATGGAATGTGGAAGATATTGCTTTCTATGCCTTTAACAGACAGGTACCTGGAACAGTCCCTGTTTACCAATACGAACAATCATATACGTATGTTCAGTCTCCTTCAATTAGCTTTCATTACTATTTTTATTCAACGAATCCAAATCAAACGGCTGAAAACAATTTGTCTTATCCTTATTTAGTTACAACTCTCAATAAGCATTACGTTCCATTCTACGCTTATCCCTTGTAATAAGTGATTTAAATCATTTCTAATGCAACTGATTCAGAGTATAGAATCAGTTGCATTATTTTCACTTTCCTAATAAAGCTCCATGATGTTAACAAGATATTAAGGCAACATCTGAGTTTTCAAGTGAACCAACCCCAAAAAGATTATAAAACACCTTAAGCCAGCCGTGCAACTTAGAGTGGTATAGCGATGGTGGAAGTGATAATCTATTTTAAGAATATAAAACTCTGCGAATAACTAAACTGAGATGTCAACAAAACATGTCAAACCAGTCAAAACAATATTTGTATTCCACCGATAAATAAATAGCTAAAATCTAATCCACTCCCTCGGATGCATCTGCTCCGTATCTGCGACGTTCGATGATCGATACCAAACCTTTGGAACAATTATAATCTTTGCAAAATTCCTATTAAGCCAAGCAGCCCACCAGCTAAAGCTGCTGTTGGAAATAATAGCATGTTTACAAAGACTCATTAATTGCATGTCTCGGTAGCTGTCATTGCCTTTATTCCAATCAATAAACACCGCCTCATGTAGATTTAAATATTGCTTGCACCAACTAATATCATCAGAAAAAACGTAGAACTTTGGATTTTTCAATCGTTCACGAATTAAAGCAATTCCTTTTTCAAAATATTCTATATCAACCAATCCCCCTAAATAGGGGTCGGTCAAGTAATCTCCCCTTCTAACATGTATAGCTACACTTTCCTCGTTGGCGTTTATCTCCTGGAGGAGTGTCTTATTTTTTAAATCCACGGGTTCGCTGAACCTGAAATCTTCTAACAATTGATCAGCAACGTCCGCAAAGTATTTGTGATGTTGCCAATATCCCCAATAGACCTTAGAAGAACTATCTTTTAAAATCGCATCATTATAGTTAAATAGTTTCGATTC
>DATMSZ010000401.1:0-26245 GCA_035565175.1 Pseudosphingobacterium sp. | reverse complement strand
ATCGAATATACCACTGTCTGCATATATGTTATTGAACATGAATAAAGACAAAAAAGCAATTTTATTCCAATGAAAAAAACTTTACTTAGTTTATTTGCACTCATCCAAATTTTGAGCACTTCTGCTCAGATAAACCTAACTTACCAAACGCCCCCAGCCAGCATACAAGAATTGCTGGATGCACCAACCACACCTATAACACATTTCTCTAAAAGCGGGAACAAGCTGTTATTACTTCAATCTCCAGATTATCCAAGTATTGAAGATGTTTCGCAACCTATATTAGGTTTAGCAGGCCTACGTATTAACCCACTAAACAATGCTTCTGCGGTAGCGGTTACGTATACAAAAATGTCTCTGCAAGAAGTTAAGTCGACCGACGACCAAACATTCGAAGGATTGCCAACGAATGTGCGTATCGGGAATATTACCTGGAGTCCTGACGAGAGATATATAGCCTTCAGTAATACAACTAAAGAAGGAGTGGAGTTGTGGTTGGCAGATACTGAAAGGCTTTCTGCCAGAAAGTTGAGTAAAAGATATTTAAATGATGCTTACGGGAATACCTTGCAATGGGCGCCCAATGGTGCGTATATTTTAGCGCAGTTTATTGTCGACAAAAGAGGAGAGAAACCATTAGAAGACGCCGTACCAACTGGGCCAATAGTCCAAGAAAATTTAGGTAAAAGGGCACCTTCACGCACCTACCAAAACCTTTTAAAAAATCCATACGATGAGCAACTGATGGATTATTTTCTTACCTCACAGCTGTACAGTGTAGATCTGGATGGCAAAGAGATGGCTATTGCCGGCCCTGCGATCTATCGGGAAGTATCATTTTCACCAGATGGCAAATACTTAATGGTACAGAAGATCCAGAAGCCCTACTCATATCTGGTACCTATTTATTCTTTTCCCTTTCAAACGAGTATATACAATGCAAAAGGAAAAGAAGTAAAATCGCTTCATCTGTCTCCCCTTGCTGAGAACTTGCCGACTGGATTTGACGCTGTTATAAAAGGGCCTAGAGATTATTCTTGGCGGGCCGATATGCCTGCAACCTTATACTGGGTAGAAGCGCAAGATGAAGGCGACCCCAATAAAAAAGCGTCTATCCGCGATGTAGTTTATACGCTAAAGGCGCCCTTTGATGAAGATAAAAGAAAGTTTGCCGAAACCGTTTTGCGTTTTAATAATATCATTTGGGGCAATGGACAATATGCATTATTACGCGAACAGTGGCAGAAAGACCGTAGTGAAAAAATAACCTTATTAAATCCCAATAACCAGCAAGTGGTAAAAATCGTGGCCGATAGGTCTACCGAAGATAGTTACAACGATCCGGGCGATTTCGTCACCGTTAACGGCAAGTTCCATACCAAAGTCTTACTTTTTGAAAAAGGCAATGTGCCGGTTGTCTTTACGATAGGAACAGGTGCTTCCCCAGAAGGAGATAGACCATTCCTTCTAAAATGGGATTTGATAACAGATAAAAAAGATACCCTTTTTAAATCGCGTGCGCCTTATTATGAAGAGCCGGTCTTTTTTAATAACAAAGGCATTGTGTATGTATCGCGTGAGTCAATCGAAGAGGCTCCCAACTTATATCGTATCGATCTCAAAAATAGAAATGGTGTATCATTAACAGCCTTTCCAGATCCATATCCCAGTTTAAAAGGAATTACCAAGCAACAGCTATCTTACCCTCGAAAAGATGGTATCAAGTTAACGGCCACATTATATTTACCTAAAGGGTATACAAAAGATCAGGGTGCTTTACCTGTGTTGATGTGGGCATATCCACGGGAGTTTAAAAGCTTGAAAGCAGCGGGACAGGTAAAAGGATCTCCTTATCGTTTTACCCGGTTAGCCTTTAGGTCGCCCGTTTATTGGGTAACAAGAGGCTATGCCATATTAGATCAGACAGATATGCCCATCGTAGGTGAGGGAGATGAGGAACCCAATGATACTTTTGTAGAACAAGTACAGGAAAATGCACGTGCAGTAATAGATTATGTGGTTGGAATGGGTATAGCAGACAGGAACCGAATTGCCGTAGGGGGCCACTCTTACGGGGCTTTCATGACAGCTAACCTGTTAGCGCATACAAACTACTTTGCAGCGGGTATCGCACGTAGCGGGGCTTATAACCGAACGCTTACACCTTTCGGTTTTCAATATGAAGAACGTACTTATTGGGAGGCACCATCGGTGTACTATCAGATGTCGCCTTTTAGCTTCGCAAATAAGATAAAAGCACCGCTACTGATGACCCATGGGATTGATGATGAGAACTCCGGTACTTTTCCTGTTCAGAGTGAAAGGTTATATAGCGCTATTAAGGGGCATGGCGGTACCGTTCGTTTAGTGTTATTACCAAAAGAATTTCACGGCTATAGAGCGAAGGAATCTATTATGCATACCTTCTGGGAAATGGATACCTGGCTAGAAAAATATGTCAAGAACCGTAAGTAAACGGTATGACGAGATAATTCTTGCCTGAAATGTACGATAATTTTGCGATGAGGGTCTAATTATGTAACTTTCCGCAGCTTAAACTTTATGATATATGGCTGATCAAGAACAATTTGTATCTAAAATAACTGCCTCCTACCAGCCTAAGGGCGATTTTATATATCTTGGAGCAGGTTTATTAAACGGAGAGATCATAGCAAAGGCCGAGGTAAATCTCGCCCTTAAAATGATGAACAGACATGGCTTAATCGCGGGCGCTACAGGAACCGGGAAAACGCGTACCTTACAGCTGATCGCGGAGCAGCTGTCGGATGCGAATGTACCCGTTTTTATGTTAGATGTAAAAGGCGACCTCTCTGGCTTGCATGAGCCTGGAAAAACAAACGCAGCCTTAGAAGAGCGCGGACAAGCTTTAGGCCGGCCATTTGTGCCAGCAGGTTTTCCGGTAGAGCTTTATTCATTAACGGGTAAATTAGGCGCCCCCATGCGGGTTAAGGTAATTGACTTCGGGCCTATACTTCTAGGAAGGATATTAGATCTGAATGATACCCAAACAGGTGTTCTTTCTGTTCTCTTTAAGTATGCTGAAGACAAATCTTTAGCCGTTATAGACTTAGCCGATTTAAAGAAATTGCTCAATTATTTAACAACAGAAGAAGGTGCCAACGAAATAAAAGAGAGTTATGGAAAAATTAGTTCTTCCACCTCTACAACAATATTACGAAAAGTAGTTGCACTGGAGCAACAGGGGATAGCACAGATTTTCGGAGAGCCTGCGTTAGATATCAACGATTTGTTTCAGCGTGTAGATGGCAAGGGCGTTATCAGCCTTTTAAACATTTCAGATATTCAATCCCAGCCCTTATTGTTTTCAACCTTTTTGTTAAGTTTACTATCGCAGCTATTTACTAGTTTGCCGGAAGTAGGTGATCTTGATAAGCCAAAACTGATCTTTTTCTTTGATGAGGCCCATCTTCTTTTTAATGGCGCCTCTAAAGCATTTCTAAATAAGATTGAGCAGATCGTTCGATTAATCCGCTCCAAAGGTGTTGGCGTATTTTTCTGTACACAGGCCGCCACTGATGTGCCAGATACGGTGCTTGGGCAGCTAGGAAACAGAGTACAACACGCACTCCGCGCTTTTACACCAAATGATGCAGAGGCGTTAAGGAAGACTGCGAAAACATATCCTCATTCGGATTTTTATGAAATCGACAAAACGCTTACCAGTTTAGGTACGGGGCAAGCCATCATAACGGTTTTGAATGATAAGGGGATTCCAACAGAAGTTGTTGCTACGCACCTTATTCCGCCAAGAGCAAATATGGGACCTCTAGACAAAGCTACATATGATGCGTTAATACAACAATCCGAAATTTTTGCAAAGTATAAAGATCCTGTAAATGCCAGAAGTGCGGCAGACATTTTAGAAGAACAAGAGGCTAGCAGGCAAGTAACCGAACAAGAACAGGAGAAGACTACAACACAGCGCTCAAGCCGAGGAGATACGCCTATGGAAGCCATGGCAAAAACGGCCTCCCGAACATTAGGAAGAGAGGGCGTGAAGTTTTTGGCTAAATTAGGTACTGCTATTATTGCTTCTTTAATTGGAAGAAAACGAAAATAACCATACGAATTATAAATTTTATTAAACAAAAAAGGAGAAAATGAAACCCACCCTACTAATTCTAGCAGCAGGAATGGCTAGCCGTTACGGAAGTATGAAACAAATAGATGCCTTTGGTCCGAATGGCGAAACAATTATCGATTATTCAATTTATGATGCTATCAAGGCAGGGTTCGGTAAAGTGAGCTTTATTATTCGCGAAGAATTTGCTGATGCCTTCAAAGCCATCTTTGAACCGAAGTTACAAGGAAAAATAGAGACTGATTATGTATACCAAGGCACAGACCTTAGGAAATATGGAATTGACAAAGATGTAGAAAGAGCCAAACCTTGGGGAACTGCCCATGCTGTATTGGAAGCTCATGCACAAATAAATGAACCTTTCTGTGTGATCAATGCAGACGATTTTTATGGATACGAGGCCTTTGAGAAAATGGCAAAGTTCCTAACATCCGAAGTAAATGACCATACCTTTTCATTAATGGGATATCAGGTGGATAAAACCTTATCTGATCATGGCACAGTTTCTAGAGGAGTGTGCGAGGTGGATAATGAAGGTAACATGGTAGGAATTAACGAACGTACGCAAGTATATTTTAAAGAAGTGAATGGCGAAAAGAAGGTTTTTTATGAAGAAGGTGGAGCAGAAACAGAAATTTCCAAAGATACGCGTGTATCTATGAATTTCTGGGGCTTTACGCCAGCAGTTTTTGAGGAAAGCAAAAAGCTTTTTGTAGACTTTGTGGAAGCAAATCTCGATAAACCAAAGGCCGAGTTCTTTATACCATTGGTTGCAGATAAGTTGATCAAATCTGGAAAAGCAACTTTTAAAGTTATCCCTACCTCGGAAGTATGGTTTGGTGTAACGTATAAAGAAGATAAACCGATTGTACAGAAGTGTATTTCAGCACTTGTAGAAAAAGGAGTTTATCCGGCGAAATTATTTTAGAAGTAGTTGAGTCGTTAATTAGGGAAATAGCGGAGACGTTAAATAGGGAAATAGTTGAAATCGTTAGGTAGAAAAGTAGTTGAGTAGGAAGGTTAACTACTTTTCTACTCAACTACTTAACGTCTCCGCGATCAACAAATCTATAGGGTTTCCTTCAGCCAGTTAAAAAACTCTCTTTGCCATACAATGGCATTTTGTGGTTGTAAAACCCAATGGTTTTCATCTGGCAAATAGAGCAATTTACTTTTTATACCTTTAAGCTGTGCTAGTTGGAAGGCACCCAAACCTTGCTCAATACCCACCCGGAAATCTTGACCGCCTTGTACAATAAGAATAGGAGTATTCCACTTGTCAGCATAAGAAATAGGATTAAATTTAGTATATCCTGCGGGTGGGTTTTCATCCCAGTAAGCTCCACCTAACTCTTTATTAGCAAAGAAAAGTTCCTCGGTGGTGCCATACCAACTCCGCATATCGAAGAGTCCATCATGTGCTATAAATGTTTTAAACCTATTTTCATGCACACCGGCAAGCATATTTACAGAGTATCCGCCATAACTGGCTCCAACAGCGCCCAAGCGGTCTTTATCCACGTAAGATTCCTTGGTTAAATCATCAATAGCAGATAAATAATCTCTAATAGGCTGTCCTCCCCAATCTTCACTGATAGACCTGTTCCATTCTACTCCATGACCTGGCATACCTCTTCTATTTGGAGCAATAACAATATAGCCTTGTGCTGCAATCAGTTGCATATTCCAGCGGAAAGAATAAAATTGTGATAGGGCGGCTTGTGGACCACCTTGGCAGTACAATAATGTCGGGTATTTTTTAGAAGGATCAAAATCGGGGGGATAGATCACCCAAGAAAAAAGATCTTTTCCATCTGTAGCCTTTGTGGTTCTACCAACTACTTTACTCTTAGCGAGCGAAGCATTTAGCGTATCATTAACAGTAGTAAGCTGCTTTAATTCCTTGCTTTTGCTATTAAATGTGTAAAGTTCAGCAGCATGATTCATATCTGTACGAGTAAGGAGCAGCACGTCTCCCTGTTCTCCGTTGATGTCGGTAATATCAAAATCGCCCGTAGTTAATTGTTTTATTTGACTCGGCCCCACTTTACTTAAATCCTTAGGAAGGCTAATCTCAAAAAGTTGAAGGGTACCTTTCGTAGGTGCTATAAACCATATCTTCGAACCATCTTTACTCCAGCGATAGCTAGAAACAGTTTCATCCCATTTTTCAGTAAGATTAAAAGTGTTGGAAGACGCAAGGTCACGTATGATAATGTCATTCTTATCAGATTCATAACCGTCTTCTTTCATACTTAGCCAAGCCAGCTGCTGCGTATTCGGACTGAAAGAAGGGGCTACATCGTATCCCATTCTACCTTCTGTAAGATTAGTCGTTTGTTTAGTGCTCAGATCATATTGATATAGATCTGTATTGGTGCTCACTGCGTATTGAGTACCAAATTTCTTTTTACATACATAAATAATCTGTTTTCCATCCGGACTCCAAAGCATATCTTCTGCTCCACCAAAAGGTTGTTGCGGACTAAAATAGGGTTCATCTTTCATGATGTCAACCGTTTCCCCTATTACCCCATTTTCATAAGGAGCATAAAAGACATGAGAGAATTTTCCGTTAAACCAAGTATCCCAATGTCTGTTGTTCAAGGCGTCAAAAATGTAAGCGTTTGATTTTTTTAAGTCGGCGTATTTGTCAGCACTCTGAACCTGTTGAAGTGCTACTTCCTGTGAAAATAACAGGTGCTTGCCGTCGGGTGAAAATTTTACGTTACTTAGTGATCCCTCAAATTGTGTAAGTTGCCGTGCTGTTTGTTTTTTGCTTTCTAAAAGCCATAGCTGGCCCTTGCTGAGATAAATGATGTTACCCGTCTCTTTATCGATATGCACTACCGATTCACCGCCAGGTGTGTTTGTTAACTGCGTAGCTTTACCTCCCTGAAGTGGTATCTGGTATAAGTTTCGCTCGCTATTATTTTCGTCGAGATTATAATAAGTGACGCCATAGATGGCGGTTTTCCCATCTGGACTTATTGTCTCGGCCGAAATCCTGCCCAACTTCCATAAAAGCTCCGGTGTTAGGGCTTGTTGCGGTTGTTGAGCTTCTGCAGTACCTGCAGCAAGAATGGTGGCTAAAATCAATGTTTTATTCATATGTGTAAAAAAAATTAAAATTAAAAATTCAAAAAGAAAAAAGCTTCAATAGCAAAGCTGCAAGTTGAACCTCATTACGTTCACTCAGGGCATTAGCTAATTGGCTAATTGTTGCATTGGCTAATTGTACGCTGTTAAAATATTTTCCCAGTGTTTAATATATTGTTCGGATCGAACACTTTTTTGATGCCGCGCATGAGGTTAAGATGCAGTTCCGAATATTTCAAAGGCATGTATTCACGTTGTACCAGGCCTATGCCATGTTCGCCAGAAATAGTTCCGCCCAGCTGAATGGTGAGCTCAAAAATTTCCTTAATGCCTTCTTTTAATTTGTGTTTCCAATCCTCGTCTGTCATCTTACCTTTCAGTATGTTCACATGCAAGTTGCCGTCGCCGGCATGACCATAACAAACCGATTCAAAGCCGTAAACGGCACCAATCTCTTTTATCCCTTTAATAAGAGCCGGGAGAGTTGCTCTTGGCACAACGGTATCTTCTTCCTTATAGATAGAATTAGATTTAATGGATACGGCCATTGTACGACGTAAATGCCATAAAGATTCCTTTTGGCTTGCTGCATCTGCTAATAAAACATCTATGCAATTATTCTCCTCCAACACGATATTCACTTGCTCGCATTGTGTAAGCAGTTCCTCCATACTGTTGCCATCTACCTCTATTAAAAGGAAAGCTTGCATATTATCTTGAAGATTGAATTGGATCTGATCATGCTCCATCACCCATTCAACGCCTCTTCTCTCCATAAATTCGAGTGCAGAAGGAATGATTCCCTGTCTAAAAATGGCACCAACAGCTTCACAAGCCTCTTCATTGGAAGCAAATGAAGCAAGTAACAAGATATCCTGACTTGGTTTGGGGATGAGCTTCAGCACAGCCTTACATACAATGCCCAGTGTACCTTCCGAACCAATAAATAATTGAGTGAGGTTATAGCCCGCTGCATATTTTAGTGTATTGGCCCCGGTCCATATGATCTCTCCATTAGGAAGCACTACTTGCAGATTGAGTACGTATTCCCGGATGGTTCCATACTTTACAACCCTTGGGCCACCACTTCCATGGGAGATATTACCACCGATAAAGCATGAGCCTTTGCTTGCCGGATCAACGGGATATAACAATCCTTTTTCTGCAACCGTGTTGATGAATGTTTCGGTAATAACACCAGGTTCTACAGTTGCTTGCAAATTCCGTTCGTCGATCTCGATAATTTTATTCATCCGCTGCATCGCAATCATCAATCCTCCATTAATAGCTAATGATCCGCCCGAAAGGCCTGTTCCAGCGCCACGAGGTGTCACTGGAATCTGATGGGTATTACATATTTTAATAAGAGCTGCAATTTCTTCGGGCGTCTCCGGTAATGCTACTACTTCCGGGTAAAAGCGTAGATCTTCGGTTTCATCATGTGCGTACACTTCAAGGTCTTCAACAGCATAAATCAATCTGCTCTCACTTATAACTTGTTTAAATTGATCCAGTATATCGGGTGTAATATGGTTATGCATGTATGGTGTTTTATTTGTCAATTAGCTTGCTTGTTGTGTTTTTCCAGGTTAAACTTACCTCTGCTATTGCCGTATCTCCGCCAAATGGAGGGTTGTTTTTTTGAATGTTAACAGTTATCTCTGTTAAGTACGGAAACTTGGCTTTTATGTCATTTAAGATATTTTCAACTACTGTTTCCAGCAATTTTTTAGGTTGTTGCATTTGTTGTTTAGCAAGCTGATACAATGTTTCATAGTTTGCAGTATTCTCCAGCAAATCCTCTTTCCCTCCTGCATAATCAACGTAGCATTCAATGGTTAAAAAAAATTCATTTCCAAGTACCTGTTCTTCGGGGTAGTAACCGTGATGAGCAAAAAAGCGTACGTTGGTCAATGCTATCTTCTGTTTATAGCTTTCCATCTAACAAACTTAAGAATTTTTTTATGCAGCGAAAACTTTTTGGGCTCAGGTCAAGTTAATAGATAAATATCAATTTGTATGGAGAAAACGCGATATATTATTTGGCCCATTGCCATCCTTTTATTGACAACAATTAGCAGCTGCGATTTTATTGCAGGTGTTTTTAAAGGAGGCGTGTACGTAGGAGTCTTCCTCGTGCTAATAGTGATAGCAATCATCGTGTGGCTTGTTAGCCGTACCAGAAGATAGCGTTATAAGTATATTCCGTGAGCATTCAACTCTTTCAATAGTTGTTCTGGGTTTTCAAAGGTAATAGAAGGAATACCTAATTTAATAGCTGCATCCGTATTCCTTCGATTATCATCTATGAACAAACACTCATTGGCCAGTAAGTTATATCTGCTTAACAATAATTGATAAAAAGCAGGATTGGGCTTGCGAATTCGCTCGGCACCGGAAACGACTATCCCGTCAAATAAGGAGAAGAAGTCAAATCTTGCAAGCGCAATGGGGAAGGTTTCAGTTGACCAGTTTGTTAAGCCATACAATCCATACGTGCCCGCATTCTTTAACTGCTGCAAGATGTTTACCGTACCTTCAATGGGGCCAGCCAGCATTTCTTCCCAGCGGCTATAATAGGCTTCAATCAGGGCTGCTTTTTCTGGGTAACGTGCTATCAGATAATCCGTTCCCTCTCTCAACGTTCTTCCTTCGTCTTGTTGTTCATTCCAATCGGATGTACAAACATGCTCTAGGAATTCTTCCATCTCTGCTTTGTTTTCAATAAGCTTTTTATAAAGATATTTTGGATTCCAATCGACTAAGACGCCGCCAAAATCGAAGATAATGTTCTTCTTGATCATGTTTTAAAATTTGTCGGCTAAACATAACTAAAGTTGCTTGTATATGCAAGGTGAGCTATGGTTGTTTGTTTCTAAAAACGAACATCTTTTTTGTCGCTTGATGGCAGCGACACCGCCAACTACTTTATTTTTCATAACGAGTTTATTTTCATTGGCATTCAAGCTTCTCGCCGATTGGCTCGAGGTTTCCGCAAAGAAAGTAGTCAAAGAAACTCATCGCTTGGAACTTTGCTACAAGTGGTCGTGCATCAACCTGCAAACCGCAAATTTCCTAGGCGATATTTTGGCAGAACGACAGGCTTTTACTTTTAACCAAACGTATTATATTCAGCCCTAAACATAGGCCTGTGCGTGGAAAGAACGGCCTTGGAGGATACCGACACAACGAGCAGCAAAGCATTTGAACATCTGCTCGTCTTGCAATACCCAAGCGGATTGAGGAAGTGAAACGGCTCCAATACGCGCTAGTGATGCTTTGCAATCAGTTGCAAGGTAGCCTACGCCGCCTTGATCTTTGCGTCGGTTTGGATCAAGCCAAAGCGACAAAAAAAATTGAATAAAATAAATGTTCCTTTAATACTAACATCCAACTATAGCTTACTTTCGTTCTTCGATATGGCAAAAAATCAATACTTTTACAATTATTAAAAAATAAAAGGCTATCGGATAAATTGCCCCTAGCGAAACGTGTCATTTCAATCAACAAGAAATGCGTTTTTGGCTGCATCCATAGTCAATTAAATAAGAAATAGTCGTGTTCTTAATTAAATGATTAAGAATGCAGAAACGATCAAAAAATAGGACTCAATGAAAGGTATAATTTTAGCTGGAGGATCAGGCACTCGTTTACACCCCCTTACCTTGGCTGTGAGTAAGCAACTCATGCCCGTTTATGATAAACCGATGATTTACTACCCCTTGTCTACCTTAATGTTAGCAGGGATTAATGAAATTTTAATTATCTCTACTCCCCATGATTTACCTCATTTTGAAAAACTCTTGGGAGACGGTGCACAGATTGGATGCAAATTCTCTTATGCTGTACAAGAAGAGCCTAATGGTTTAGCCCAAGCCTTTGTTATTGGAGAAGAATTTATAGGAAACGATAAAGTTGCGTTGATTTTAGGCGATAATATTTTTCATGGAGATGGTTTATCCAAATTATTACAACAAAGTGTCAATCCAGAAGGTGGAGTTGTATTTGCATACCCTGTATCAGATCCGGAGCGATATGGTGTAGTTGAATTTGACGAAGGCAAGCGTGTGCTCTCCATTGAAGAAAAGCCAACTCAGCCGAAGTCTAACTATGCTGTTCCGGGTATTTATTTTTATGATAACTCAGTTGTTAAAATTGCCAAACAAATAAAGCCGTCGCCGCGTGGTGAATACGAGATTACCGATGTAAACAAAGCGTATTTGCAAGCTGGCCGATTAAAAGTAGGGGTGTTCAGCAGAGGTACAGCTTGGCTAGATACCGGAACCATTGCCTCTCTCATGCAAGCAGGTCAATTTGTTCAGGTAATTGAGGAGCGACAAGGGCTTAAAATAGGTTGCATTGAAGAGGTGGCCTATCGTATGGGGTATATCAATGCCGAACAGCTGAAAAATATTGCGGAACCATTGGTGAAAAGTGGTTATGGCGAATACCTGTTGCGGTTGGTTAAGTAAGAAGAATAAGCGAAGTTTAGGTGGGGTTAGTTCAGCGCCAATCATGCCTGGGGCTAACCTGTAGGTCCAAAGCTAACATATGATATAGGAGCCCAGCGTGTTTTCAATAATTATGACACGTGGGACAAAAAATGAAAACAAACGGATGAAAACAGCATTAATCACCGGAATAACGGGACAAGATGGAGCCTATCTGGCTGAATTCCTGTTAAAGAAAGGTTATGAGGTTCATGGAATAAAACGTAGAAGCTCTTTGTTTAATACTGATCGTATTGATCACCTGTACCATGATCCACATGAAACAGGACGTAAGTTCACGCTACACTACGGTGATTTAACGGATTCTACCAACCTTATTCGTCTTATACAGGAAACAAAACCGGATGAGATTTATAACCTGGCTGCACAAAGCCACGTAAAGGTGAGCTTCGATACACCTGAGTACACGGCCAATGCAGACGGTTTGGGTATGTTACGTATTCTAGAGGCAGTGAGATTATTGGGTATGACAGATAAATGTCGTGTTTACCAGGCATCCACATCAGAGTTATACGGATTAGTTCAGGCCGTTCCGCAGTCCGAAACAACACCTTTTTATCCCCGTTCACCTTATGCTGTTGCAAAGATGTATGCATACTGGATAACGGTAAATTACCGCGAAGCATATAATATGTATGCTTGCAACGGTATCCTCTTTAATCACGAAAGCCCTATACGCGGAGAAACATTTGTTACCAGAAAAATTACACGTGCTGTTTCAAAAATAGCATTGGGGCTGCAGGAAAAGTTGTTCTTAGGGAATTTATCTGCGCAACGCGATTGGGGGCATGCAAAAGATTATGTGGAAGCTATGTGGCTTATTTTGCAACAAGATCAACCGGAAGATTATGTTATTGCAACGGGCGTAACCACCACCGTTCGGGATTTCGTTCGAATGAGCTTCGCTCATGTAGGTATTGAAATTGAATTCAGCGGCAAGAATGAGCAGGAAAAAGGAGTTGTTATCGATGTAGATGAAGAAAGACTCACGGCTCTCGGGATAGACCCGAGCACTATCAAGTTCGGGCAAACGGTTGTTAAAGTAGATCCCTCTTATTTTAGACCTACAGAAGTAGATTTGCTAATAGGAGATGCCACGAAGGCACAAACGAAACTTGGATGGAAACCGAGGTACGACTTAAAAGCACTTGTAACAGACATGATGGAGGCAGATCTACACCTTATGCGTAAAGAAGAATACTTAAAAAAAGGTGGCTTCCAGACCTTGAATTATTTTGAATAGATATTCTAGTTATTAGTTAGCAGTTTGGTTATTAGTTAAATTTGTTAAAACGTTAAATTGTTAAGAAGTTATCAGTTGATAACCTTAAAGTGGGTTGGAGTTTGATCATTAATTTAGGCTACTTCACGAACAACCAACAACCAATAACGAATAACTCACGACTCAAAACCTCCTTACATAATCTGCTACATCTCCATAAGCAGCATTGTACGGTAAGATGCTGAAACTAAAATTAATGGGTTTTTTCTCCAGCTGATAGTTCGGCAAGGTGATTGGCCCACAGCTACCATTGCCCAATCCCCTTTGGGCGTAGTCAATATTCAAAATAGTTTCGGGCCTTTCTTCCAATTCAAACGGGTGTTTTGCTTGATGTAAATCCTGTTCAGTATAATGTAAGGCGCTAAAGCTAAGTTTATCATCAGCCAAGAGAACCAAGCCCCTATTGTCATTGCTAGTCAGCTTAATCCACTTCGTTTCTTCCCTATTTCCCATGCTTTGGGGGCGCATATAATGGTCGGCCATACGCGCTACGGTATTCTGGTATCTACCAAAAAAAGCAGCTTCTTTTCTATCAACATAGTTTTCATGCGGTCCTCTTCCCAGCCATTCCACCTGTTCATTGCCTGCATTAAGTGCCATGCTGAAGCCTATACGCGCCAAAGGTAAGCCCTTGTTCTGGTCGGGGCTGATAAAGGCAGAAACGTGAATGACCCCATTTCCATAGATTGTATAAACCATATTCATATTGATACGATAACCCGACTTGGTTTCTGCTGCAATAGAAGATGTTATTTGTACGGATTTTCTGTCTCCATTATTAATGTTAAAATCGTTTACATAATAGCTCAGGCTATCATACCCTTCTTTTTCCCAAGGTATTGCACTACCCCAGTCCTTTTCCCGGTCATTATCTAAAGGAGCACGATAGATATTGAGCAGAAGACCCCTTTCCACGCCTTCTATCAGCTGGTTATTTCCGTAAGCCAAAGCAGAAATAGAACCTGTTTTTTTGTTAAATCCAACGTGAAAATCTTTTCCAATTAAGGTCACTTCCTCATCTTTCTGAAGTACAAAAATATCGGGTAATGTAGACGCGGTATCGGTTAAGTTGATTGCTTGCGCTACCCTGTAAGGCATTTTAAATTGTTCTTTGGCTACCAATAAGCCTTTGGGCGCCCAAAGTTCATCTTTAACAGATCGTACATTAAATTCTATATAATACAAAGCACCCGGCTTTAAGGTAGGTTGCTGTACCGGCACATTTAGTATCGTGCTGTCGCCGGCTGCTACATCAATAAGTGGCAAGACACCCTTTTGAATTTCTTTTCCATCTTCCGTCAGTATCCAATCAATGGTGAAATTATTCAAATTTAAAAAAGCATATTTATTACGGATACTCACGGTGCCCTGTAATAAATTGGCCGGCTTCATGCTAACATATTGATATACTTTCTTAACCTCTTCCAGTTTAGCTGTAGGCTTCCTGTCGGGAGTTAAGATTCCATCCATACAGAAATTTCCATCATTTGGTTTATCTCCAAAATCACCACCATATGCAAAATAAGATTGCCCCGCGGCAGCTCTTGGAATTTGCTTGTTTAACCCATGATCTACCCATTCCCAGATACACCCACCAATTAGGCGCGGATGGTTTTCTATCACGTCCCAATATTCTTTTAAGTTACCAATAGCATTTCCCATTGCATGGCCATACTCGCACATGAAAAAAGGTTTTTCACTTACCTTTTGTCCGCTAGCAAGCAACTGTTGTACAGAAGGGTACATGGTAGATTCAATATCGGCCACCTCGTTATAACTTTCAAAATGAACAGGCCGCGTGCTATCTATCGCCAATACCGCTTGGCGGGCAGCTTTAAAGTTCTCATGACCCCACGATTCGTTTCCTAAAGACCATATAATAATAGACGGATGATTTTTATCTCTTTGAACCATGCGTTGATGACGATCTAGATAAGCAGGGCGCCAGCTCTCACTATTTCCTAGATTCTCTTTGGCACCATGTGTTTCCAAATCTGCTTCGTCCACTACATATAAGCCATATTCATCACAGAGTTTGTACCATCTGGGATCATTTGGATAATGCGAAGTACGTACGGTATTGATATTGTTTTGTTTCATCAACATAATATCTTCGATCATACTTTCGTAGGGTACAGCCTTCCCATATTTCGGATGTGTTTCGTGCCTGTTAACGCCTTTCAATATAACGGGTTTACCATTCACAAAAAGCCTACTCTCTTTTATTTCCACCTTTCGAAATCCGAATTTCGAAGAAAACACCTCGGTTACCTGATCGCTTTTGTCTTTCAATGTTATCAGTACCGTATAAAGATAGGGTGTTTCGGCCGACCATAATTTTGGTTGTTGCACTGTCGTGCTAAATTGATAGAGATCCTCTTCCTCTTTTTTGCCAAAAATACCTCCAAGTCCGATTTTCCTGTTTATCTTTTCTTCCATTGGTTTTTCCAAGGCAACTTCTTTACCCTCTGCATCCAGCAGTTTTACAGAAAGTGTGCCGGTGGCATCGCTGCCTTTACCATAATTTTTTAGCCAGGCATCTACATTAAAAGTAGCTGATTTAAAGTCATTTGTAAACGCCGATTTCAGGAAGAAGTCGCGTACATGAAGCAGCGGGGTTGCGGTTAAGTAAACACTTCTATGTATGCCTCCCAGCCTGAACATATCTTGATCTTCCAAATAACTGCCATCGCTCCATTTATAGACCTCAATGGCTATTAAATTACTTCTGCCAACCTGTATATACTCCGTGATATCGAAAGAAGCTCCCGTCATACTTCCCTCACTGTAGCCAACCTTTTCGCCATTCACCCACACATAGAAAGCACTTTGTACGCCATCAAAATTAATAAACACCTCCTTATCGCCCCAGTCAGCAGGTATGGTAACCATTCTTCTATAAGAGCCAACCGGATTTGGTTCTTTACTCTTGGTCCACGAGCTATCAACCGCCTTCATAATGCGTGGAGGGTCTAATTTAAAGGGGTAGGTAATATTGGTATAAATAGGTGTACCGTATCCATTCACTTCCCAAGTAGAAGGGACCGTGAGAGAAGCCCATTTACTGTCATTAAAGCTCTTTTTGTAAAAGTCTCGCGGGCGTTGGTTGGGATCTTTTACCCAGTTAAATTTCCAAGATCCATTCAGGCTTTGGTAGAGGGAAGAATTCGAATCTACGTTGGCTAACGCTTGTTCCTCACTGCTAAAAGGAATAGCTGTGGCATGTGCGGGAGTCCGGTTTATCTGAAACACTTTTTCATTTTCCCAGTCACGCTGTTGTGCTTCAACAGGAGAAAATAGCATAATAGTTAAAAAAAAAGAAGATATATAATAATATATTGCGTTCATGCATTGTCTGTTTTAGTGGCCTAAGACCTGCATAACTGAAGAGCCTTAACCTTCGGAATCTATCAGTTAATGAATTGTGCAGGTTTTGTGTTCGGCAAAGATATCATTTTACTGATACTAGAACGTAATAGTTTGCGGTAACGTATAACACGAAGTTCTTTTTAGGATTTATTCTCTTTCTGCGGGTTTAAAGATGTTTTATTAAGGTGCTGAAAATCTGTAGGACGTTGGCCCATAATACTAAAAAAGGTGTTACTAAAGGCAGAAATGCTGTTATAGCCAACGCTATAAGCCACTTCACTGATAGAAATATCACCTTTTATCAAGCGTTCCATCGCCCTTATAATACGCGCTAATTTTAGGTATTGGTAAAAAGGCATATTGAGGATGGTCTTAAACATGCGCGATAAGGTTCTTTCACTGAAGCCGAAATGATTGCCCAGTAATTCAAGTGTTAAGTCCTCCGCTATATTTTCATGTATATACACCAATACCGGGCGGAGCCTTGTATTGTCGGTCGTAGGGAGGGCAATAGGCAGGGGATGTTTACTTACAAGGGGCAATATATTCTTGAGTGTGTTGAGAAAGTCGTATGCTTTAGAGCCCGGGAAGACATCACCGTTCCATCGTTCGGCGAACAATAGCATCTCTAGCAAAAGATTATTAACCGGATAGAGACCCATTTTCTTGAAAAAGTCATCATCGCTGGGTTTATGGTCAAAATGAATCGTGCGTACCCTCACTGATTGGTAGCGATGATGAAAGCGGTGTTTTACACCGGCAGGAATCCAAGCGTAATGACGGGCAGGTATAAAATAAGATTGGTCTTCTGTATGTAAGAAAATTACGCCACCTTCCACATAAGTGAGCTGCCCTTTATTATGCACATGAAGCTCCAGATCATCGCCATATTTGCTGTACCACAAATAAGTGCTATCCGGATGTTGGTCCAAAGCCGTTAAATACTCTTCAATGGTAACTCTTTCCATATGGCGTGTTTAAGCAAAAATATGTCTTTTTAGAGAAAAACAATAAAACGAAGCCTCCTTACCTTTGTACCGTCATTAAAAAAATCATGAACTTTCAACAATTTAAAATATTAGTAGGCAACTGCCTATTGTTGGTTTTTCTATGGCCTTTCACGAGCGCAGCTCAAATAAGTTTTGAAGCGCCATTGAGCATTGATAGCGCTTGGCGCTTGGCCGATAGCAATAGCAAAAAAATAGCTGCCAGCGAATTGGCTGTTAAAATAAGTAATGTAAGATTAAAAACAGCAAAAGATGAGCGGCTGCCAGAAATTTCCATAAATGGCCAATACGCATATGTGTTTAACATGCCTATCTACGAAGATGGTCTATTCCATTCTCCAACACAATTTCCGGTAGACCGTAAATATTATAAAGCCGGAGCAGAAGCCTATCTTAATATCTATAACGGCGGAAAAACCAATCGGGGAATTCAATACGCTAAGAAGGAGCAAGAGATGATGGAGGTAGAACATCATCAAACGAGTGCAGATATCCATTTTAATGTAGTGGTACTATACTACGACGTGTATCGCAATTTAGCTTATAGAAAATTATTACAGCAAGACATAAAAGAAAGAGAAAAGCAATTGGAAGAAATAAAACAGTTGTACGCACATGGTACCGTTTTAAAGAGTGACGTGCTGCGCGCGGAGTTGCGTCTATCGAAGCAACAAATGTTGCTGGTAGAAATAAATAACAGCATTCAAATTGCCTCTCAAAAATTAAATATTTTGACGGGCCGGCCCGACAGCGCACGCGTAAACATATCCACAGACTCGATCAAGGTAGCCGCATCGGCACTTCATCAGCTCGAAGATTACCTCGCTGTAGCCGCAAATCAATCTTTCAAAGGTGTGCTTTCTAAAAAAGAAAAGGAGTTACGTTTACTAAAATTTAAACAAGTAAAATCAAACACATTACCACGCATAGGCTTTTTTGCAGAATATGGCTATGGTTACCCTCAAATACAGTTTTATCCCTATAGTTTAGCCTTGTACGGTTCCGGAATGGCAGGAGTAAAATTAAGTATTCCTATTTCTGCACATTATACTAATAAAGGTAAAGTGCAAGAAGCCTACTTACAGGTAAAGCAACAGGAAATTGCTGTAAATGATACGTACGATAACATCCGGCAAGAAGTGAAGGAAGCTTATCTGCGTTGTACGGAAGCCTTAGAGCGTATAGAAGTGGCGGAAAAGAACATTCACCAAGCGGCAGAAAGTTACCGCATTGTAAAGAACACCTATTTCAATCAGCTATCACTCTTGACAGATTTTTTAGATGCAGAAACACAGCTACTGCAATCACAATTTGAGCTCACCACGGCACAGGCAAACGCACAGGTACAGTATTACAAATTACAAAAGACCTTAGGCAATTTATAATTCACATGACAACGCAAAAACAATCATCATCTGATAAAATAATTACGCGCACTACCAGCATTGTTGCACTTGTATTAATGCTGGCCCTTCTTTACTGGGGTGTAAAGACAGGCATCTCCTACTTTCGTTATGAAGAAACAAATGATGCCCAGGTTGATGAATATATTAATCCTATTACATCCAGGGTGAGCGGTTATATTCAAGAGGTAAGATTTGAAGAGAACCAAGCGGTAAAAAAAGGAGACACCTTGGTAATTATTGATAACAGCGAATACGCCACACAGCAAAATGAGGCGATGGCATCGCTCATGAATGCAAGGGCGCAAGTAGCGGTATTGCACAGCAATATGTTTACAGCTAACAAAGGAGCGGAAGTTAGCCGTTCGCAAATTGCTGCCGCCAAGGCGAAGTTTATAAAGCAGCAACACGAATTCGACCGGTATCAAAACTTATATGATGTAGAGTCGGTTACAAAGCAGCAGTTGGAGACGATGCAAAGTGCCTTAGCGGTGGCGAAGGCAGATTATGAAGCTGCAACCAACAGTTATGAGGCATCCTTATCAAGAGCAAACGATATCAAAGTGCAGGCCAATGTATTGGAAGCAGAGATCAAGCGAAGAGAAGCGATCTTGGAAAGAAGCACATTAAATACTGGCTATACGGTTATCACGGCACCTTACAATGGAAAAATGGGCAGACGTACCATTCAACCCGGTCAGCTTATGCAACCCGGACAGACCCTTGCGTTTATTATAGATCATGCCTCGGGGAAATGGGTGGTGGCCAATTTTAAAGAAACACAAATCCGCGACATGGAAATAGGGAAGGAGGTGCGCATTTGGGTAGATGCTTATCCCGATCGGGTTTTTCATGGAAAAATCGAATCGCTTTCAGGGGCTACAGGCTCCCGTTATTCGCTGTTGCCCCCAGATAATTCAACGGGCAACTTCGTGAAAATAGCGCAACGTATTCCCGTTCGTATTAGGCTGGAAGGAAAAGGTATTGAGTTATTGCGTGCTGGCATGAATGCTACTGTAAAAGTAAAGAAGGGAGCGTGAAATGGCTGATCAGCAAATTTTTAAAAAATGGGTTCCTCGATGGCTTATTTTTGTAACCACTTTATTATTGCTCGTACCAACCTTATTACTCTTTGCCATGTCTACCGCTAATGTGCCGGCAGCAGTAGGGTATTATGGCATAGAACCTGCAGATGTACAGTTTTCATTATTGGTGTTTTATGCGGCCATTGCCGCTTTTACACCATTGGAAACACGCTTCTTTAATCGCATAGCAACCAAAGAATACTTATTGATCTGTTTAAGTTTGCAGATTCTTTTAGCTTATGGCGTATACCATAGCAGTAGTCTAGGCATCATCTTACCGATTCGTTTTGTGCAGGGAATTGTTAATTGTGGTACTACAAGTATTTGTCTGAACCTTCTGTTTCGTCAGCTGCACTCTAATTATGCGCGTGAAATAGGTTATGCATTGTTTTACGGTCTTATTCTATGTGTTTCGCCATTAACGTCCCTCTTAGCAGCGCCCTTAATAGATCAGTACGACTACAATGTGATTTATAAAGCCATTACTTTTTGTATTATACCCGGCGCGATCATGTTATTAAGCATTATGCACAATATACGTCTGAGCCGTAAAACACCCTTATATCAATTAGATTGGGTAAGTTTTGTACTATATGCAGGTGCGCTGATACTAATCGCCTATATGTTAGTTTACGGGCAGCAACTTAACTGGTTTGATAGCCGGGTCATTTGCATGGGGGCACTGGTGGCCCCACTCTTATTAGTATTGAACTACTGGCGGCAGAAATCCCTTAAGCGACCCTATATCCATATCGAAATTTTCCGTTATAAAAATGTTTGGATAGGTTTGTTATTATTGGTTGTCTTATATTTAGTACGTGGTAGTTTCAATCTTACCAGTCAGTATTTCGCTCAGATACTTGGCACAGATCCTTTACATACCAATCGTTTTCTGCTGTGGAATGTATTAGGTATTGTTATTGGCGGGGTCATTTCAACGCGACTAGTGTTGCAGAAGAAATCGTTAAGAATGCTTTGGTGTATCGGTTTTGGTACACTGGCGTGTTACCACGCTATGATGGTTTATCTATTTTCTGTTGAAGCAGACTTATCCAACTATATCCTATTGCTTATTATGCAAGGAATGGGCGCGGGACTGTTGATGGCGCCCATCGTACTGTTTATCATTTCTTCCGTTCCGGCGGTTATCAGTAAGTCAGCATCTGCCATAGGCGTTTTTGTTCGCTTCACCACCTTCTCTTTAAGTTTAGCCTCCTTAAATTTTTATCAGCTTTATCTCGAAAGAATACATATCGATCATTTGGGCGATGGTTTAACCCATTCAAGCGTGCTGCTATCACAACGTTTAGCTCACTATCAACAAGCCCTGTTGGGAAGAGGGATGACGATGGATCAAGCCAGTAAAGCAGCCAACGCTTTACTCGGTAAAAGTATTCAGAAGCAAGCTTTTTTAAGGTACTGTATGGATTACTATACCGTTATGACTTTTGTTTGTATCCTTACCATTGTACTGATCGTGCTTGCACCGATTATCAACAAAACAATTATTAATGTTAAAAATAAGCAGCCAGCTGCAGCGGGGTTTTAAACGTGGTTATTAGTTACTAGTTGTTAGTTGCACACGTCCGTCGGCCATTCCTTTTTGAAGATATAAACCCAAGATTTCCAGCAATTGGTAATTGCTATTACCTAATAAAAAACTCAATGCTTTTGCATTGAGTTTTTTATTATTCGAATAACGAATAACGAATAACGAATAACGAATAACGAAATCTATAACGGTCTCACCCAAATATTTTTGAAGCTAATAGGCTTACTTGGGTCTCCGTGTGCTTGTAACATAATCGGCGCTGGGCCATGTGCCTTATATTCAGGTTTACCAATATATTTGGTGCCACCTGCCAGTTCAACGTTGTTTTGAACTAATACGCCATTTATGATGGCGGTAACCCTTGCCGGCGATTCTAAAGATCCGTCCTGTTTGAAGGTAGGTGCTGTCCAAATAACATCATATGTCTGCCATTCACCAGGTTTTCTAGCTGGATTGGCAAGAGGTATTCTTTGCTTGTAAACAGAACCTAACTGGCCATTTACATATGTTTTATTTTCGTAAGAGTCTAAGATCTGTAATTCATACCCTTCATCGCCCGTACCAATTGCTGCCACAAAAAGACCACTATTTCCTCTTCCTTGGCCTTCTCCATCAATGTCTGCAGGGATATAATATTCCAAATGGAGCTGATAGCTGCCGAACTTTTGTTTGGTAATAATGTTGCCTGCTTTTTTGTTTACAGTAAACGTTCCGCCGGCTACTGTCCATTCAGCTGGTTTGCCCGGATTGCGTTGTGATTCCCATGCGCTTAGATCTTTTCCATTAAATAATACGATAGCATCAGAGGGTGCTTGATGTAAAGGCGTAGCCACCACGTGCGGTACGGGCTCCCAAACTTCCGTGTCTTCTGGTTTCATCTTTTCTTGTGCAAAAGTAGAAGCTGCAGTGCCCATAAGCAGAGCTGCTATTAATAATTGATTTTTCAACATTTTAAGTCTATAAGTTACAAATTAAATTAGCTATTCAATACTAAGTGTTCAAAGTACGCTAATCAAAGGTAATTATTTGGAAAGTAAGTAGCAAGAGAGAAGTATTAAGTATCAAGATTGTTTTATTACTTAATATCTCGGATTTTATATTTTTCTAAAATAAAGTTGCAAATATCCTCGGCGACAGCCTGTTTGGATTTTAACGGGAAAGTGATCTGATCTTTATTGCGATCAATAATTGTTATTTTATTATCGTCACCGGCAAATCCAGCTCCTTTATCTTGCATCGAATTAAGGACAATAAAGTCAAGATTCTTTTTTTCAAGCTTCGCTTGTGCATGAGCAAGTTCATTCTCTGTTTCGAGCGCAAATCCAGCTAAAAGTTGGTGGGCTTGTTTAGCGGCGCCCAACGTAGCAAGAATGTCGGTTGTTTTTGTCAAAGCAATCGAAAAATGGTCGTCTTTCTTTTTTATTTTTTGAGTGGCCACGTGCTCAGGCGTATAGTCGGCCACGGCGGCACTCATGATGGTAATGTCGGCATCTATAAATGCCTCGGTGCAGGCATCTAGCATTTCTTTGGCAGATGTTACATTAATTCGGTGAATTTGCTCACTAGCATCCAAGTGGGTCGGACCACTTACCAGCGTTACAGCAGCGCCTAAGTCATGTAATCTGTGCGCGATAGCATAGCCCATTTTACCGCTGCTATGATTTCCGATAAATCTTACCGGATCAATTGCCTCATAAGTAGGGCCTGCACTTACCAGGGCTTTTTTACCTGTTAAGGGACGTTCCAGCGAAGGAGAGGTGGTAGTTGCAGACAGGTAATCTATAATTTCCTCCGGTTCAGCTAAGCGTCCTTCTCCAACTAATCCACTTGCCAATTCGCCCTTTCCAGGATAGATAATCTTATTGCCAAAATGTTGTAGGCGTTTAATATTCCCTTGTGTAGCAGGATGTGCCCACATGTCGAGATCCATTGCCGGAGCCAAGTAAACCGGGCATTTTGCCGAAAGGTAAACAGCACATAACAAGTTATCGCATAGGCCATTTGCCAATTTTGCCAATGTATTCGCGCTGGCAGGAGCAATGAGGATTAAATCGGCCCATAGCCCCAAATGTACGTGGCGGCTCCATTCGCCCGTTTGTTTATCAAAATACTGGGAGAGTACCGGCTTATTAGAGAGCGTAGAAAGTGTTAAGGGGGTTATAAATGCGGTAGCATCGGGGGTCATTATTACCTGTACTTCGGCGCCGGCCTTAACCAGTAATCTAGTTAAGGCCGCTGCTTTATAGGCAGCAATGCTCCCGCAAATACCGAGTATAATCTTTTTTCCCTTTAGCATTGTTTGCTAAATGAGTGATGCTTTATTTTTGTTCTTTAGAAGGGTTTCTATAGTATATCTTGTCATTCAAAAACTCGTCAATAGCTATTAACGACGGCTTTGGCATGCGCTCATAATGTTTAGAAATTTCTATTTGTTCGCGATTTTCAAAAATCTCTTCTAGGTTATCGTTAGAAGTAGCAAATTCCGCAAGCTTGCTATGCAATTCTTCCTTTACATTACTTGCTATCTGGTTAGCACGACGACCCATGATAACAATAGATTCATAGATGTTATCTGTTTCTACATCCAACTCGCGCAAGTCACGTGTTACAGTGCTGCTAGGGATGACATTCTTTGGTGTATTACTCATAGTCTTATTGTATAGTCTGTTGGGGCAAAGCTCCTCTAGGTGAATTGTTCTGTTCTTCGTTCTGTTTTTGCTTTTGTTCTTCCTGTTTCTTTTGATTAGGCGTTAACGAAGCAATTAATTTTTTTACGGTTTCAATATCTTTTTGCGAATCTTTTTTCAACCCTTCTACATCTTTTTTGAATTTGCTCTCGGGATAGTTATCTACAAAATGATCAGAAAATTGAATTGCTTCCTCATACCGGCCTGTTTGGCTGTTTAACATGCTGTTTTTAGCATAAAGGTATTGGGCTTTAACCGCTAAATATTCCATTTCCTCAGCAAACTTAGTATCTGGATAGTCTCGAAGGGAATTCTGAAATGCGATTACCGCTGCCTTGTAGTCGCCAACATCCAAATAAAGGCGAGCATTTGCAAAAGATTTACGTTCTAATTTATCACGGAGATCCTGTATGAATTTAGCAGCCTCTTCCGCACGATCACTTTTAGGGTACAAGTTAATAAATAACTGAAGTGACTCTATTGCTTTTAAGGTGTTGTCCTGATCTAATGTATAAACAGGAGACTCCAAGTAATAGCAATAAGCGTGCATAAATCTACATTCTTCCGCTCTTCCACTTTGCGGGTACTGGTCCGTAAAGTTTTTGAAGTGAAATCGAGCAGACGTATAATCTCTTAAGCGATAGTTTGTATAAGCAAAGTAATATAAAAGTTCTTCATTCTCAGGTCTTCCTCTGTATTTGTTTGATAAATCCTCAAACAAAACGAGCGCTTTAGAGTACTTCTTGTCGTTGTACAGATTAATGGCTTCGCGGTATTTAGCCACATTGTCATTACCGGCCCGCAGCTTTTCAAATTTACTTTTACAACCCACCATCCCAAAAGAAAATAGTAGTGCTGAAGCCCAGATCATTAAACGCTTGTTTTTAAACATTCTGCAAAGATAAGTGAATTAAAAATATGTAGCAAGTGCTTTTGCTCCTCACAAAGTAATATCTTCCTTCTCCATCCACAAAATATTTAACATACATTAACTTTCTATGTTCTTTTTCTTGACAAAAAGAACCAAACCGAGAAGCTCTGCTTCGAGCTCATGAACACCTTTGAAACAAACAAATGGTGAATAAAGTCAAGGCTTCATGGACTTCGCTAAAGATTCGGTCTTACCCACAATCATGTGCAGCCGCTCCCAACTGATACCCGGGCTTCGCTTCCTCACATGATTTTTTGGCCAACCCTTTCCTGAATCTTTTTAACGCTCATTCCATGAGGCCGGTCGTACATACGTGCCGTAGCGCACCATTGCATTTACTTTCAATATCGACATCAAACAATTAACCCATACCTCACAACTGGCAACTCATAACTCATGACCAACCTACACTTTCCGTCCTAATATAAGCAAACTTCTATGTATGCCGTCTAGGACAGCTATGTCCGGAAGGTTACCCCATTCTTGAAATCCTTCTTGAAGAAATAAATTGATACTGGGTATATTATGTGCAAAGATAAAAGCTAAAATGCTATCAATTTTCAATGTTGGCGCTTTTTCTATAGCATATCTCAGCGTTTTTCTACCGATACCTTTTCCCCTTGCCCTTTCATCCAGATAAATACTCACTTCAGCGGTACCATCGTAGGCTGGGCGGCCATAAAATGACTGAAAGCTTAGCCATCCGATTGTTGCTTGCTGCTCGTTCTGTATAACGTATAGCGGTCTCGTTAAGTTATTATGTTCGTGAAACCATTGAACTTTGCTTTCTACCGAAACGATTTCAGTGTCGGCGGTGACCATTCTACTAGATATGGTACTATTGTAAATGTCAACAATGTCGGCTAAATCTGTAATGAGCGCATCCCTAAAGCTTAGGGTATAATCTGTGTCATTCATGGTGGTGAATAAGTATTTAAATTGCTACGAAGATAAATATTTAGCGTATAAATTCGAGCGTGTGTGTTATATAGAGGTGAAAGGTGTCCAAAAATCAATACAAAAAAAATCCCCAAGTTTGATAATTCAAACTTGGGGAAAGTTTTTCATAGATAGATAGTATATGTAAAAAAAAGGTAGATGAAATTACAACTATGCTATTTTTATCTTTGAAGATTGTGTGTTGCTGTTCAGTTTGAAATTTTCCAATTCACTAACCAGCAAATCCATCAATTGCT
>DATMSZ010000400.1:0-6540 GCA_035565175.1 Pseudosphingobacterium sp. | reverse complement strand
ACACAATTGGTACCTTAGCTTTTATGTAGAACCGTTTAAAATATTATGATGAAATGTCGCAAATAGAAATTAAAAAAAAATCATCTGATGCTTCTAATTTCAACATATACTCTTTATCAGAATACGCCATTACGCTGGCTTATAATGCAGAAATAAACAATTCTATATTCGATCAGATTAGCTATCTCAATGAGGCAATTTACCGACATCCGTTTGAGGGTTTCCAATGCGCGGTTCCTGCTTATGTATCCATTACTATTTTTTTTGACCCAATATTGGTTATAAAATCTAACAAGCTGATAGGTCTCAACTGCTTTGAAAGGATTTCAAATTACTTATTTCAATTAACAAAGAATTTTAACACTAATCAACTCATCAAAAAACCGCCAATTGTTATCCCTATTTGTTATGAAGATGAATATGCTCCAGATATCGAAGAGTTAGCAAATCTTTTAGCCCTTGAGAAAGAAAACCTTATTCAGTTACATTCAAAAGCACAATATAAGGTGCACATGATTGGCTTCGTACCTGGATTTCCATACTTAGGAGGTATGTCTGAACGGCTATCTATTCCGAGAAAAAACAACCCTATAAAAAAGGTACCAGCAGGTTCAGTAGGTATCGCTGGAAAACAGACTGGCATCTATCCTTTTGAAACACCTGGGGGATGGTATTTAATAGGCCGCACACCCGTTGTACTATTTGACACCAAACGATCTCAACCAGCTTTATTGCAGGCCGGTGATGAAGTTATTTTCGATCCCATTAGTAAACAAGATTTTGAACGAATTAGATCAGAAAAAAATGCGGTTAAAGATCATTAAACCCGGGATAATGACAAGTATTCAGGATTTAGGGAGATGGGGTTACCGATCTGAGGGGGTGCCTTCTTCTGGTGCGATGGACACACTCGCTGCTCGCATCGCTAATATAGCTTTGGGAAATGCACCACATGCGGCAGTGATGGAGTTTACTTATGGCAATGCCACTTTTCAGGCGCAATCAGACATATTGATAGCCTATGCCGGCGAAGGCGGAACCTTGCTCATTGAAAAACAAATACTAACACCAGGAAAACCTATTTTTGTACCCTCCGGCACTAACTTAAATTTAATCAACAATCCATCAGGGGTTTATACTTATCTAGCAGTAGCCGGAGGCTGGGATATAAAGGATATTTTAGGAAGCAAAAGCACCTATATAACGGCAGGTTTCGGAGGGTTTCAAGGACGCGCTCTGAAAATTGGCGATGAGTTAACTAATAACGGCGAGTATACGGATGTCACGGAAAAAATATTTTCCAAGCTCCAAAGTAGAGAGATTAATTTTCCTAAATGGTGTCTTAATAAAACGAGTTTTATACATCATCCAAAAATAGTAAGAGTGGTTCCTGCCCATGAATTTACTTGGTTTGAAGCCAGTTCCTTATTGAATTTTTTATCAAGCCCTTACAAGCTAAGCATCAATAGCAATCGTATGGGTTATCAATTAGAGGGTCCAAAACTTAATCGATCTGTAAAAAAAGAACTTCTATCCACCGCCGTATGTCCGGGCACTATACAGGTCACTAACGACGGCAGTTTAGTACTTCTGATGGCCGATAGTCAGACTATTGGTGGCTATCCACGCATTGCGCAAGTCGCTGCAGTGGATTTGCCAGTATGTGCTCAACTCGCTCCGGGTGACATCGTTTCGTTTGCAGAGATAAGTAGGACTGATGCAGAAAAACTCTATATTAAATGGGAAAATCAACTTATGAAACTTGCAACTGCTTTAGCAATGGCTCTTTAACAAATGAATCAAGAATGAACTCAATAGATTTAAATTGCGACCTGGGCGAATCTTTCGGTATTTATCACATGCCCCAAGAGGATGTGCTGCTTGACTATGTTTCTTCTGTCAATATCGCCTGTGGCTTTCATGCAGGTGATTCGCGTGTAATGTATGACACGGTAAATAAAGCACAAAAAAAGGGGGTAGCTATTGGTGCTCATCCAAGTCTGCCGGATTTGCAGGGGTTTGGCAGAAGAGAGCTAAAAATACAACCAAGTGAGGCTTATCAGTTGACCCTTTATCAAATTGGTGCTTTATATGGATTCACTAAAGCGGCAGGGATTCGTTTACATCATGTAAAGCCTCACGGCGCCTTGTATAACATGGCCGCTAAAGATAGGGCACTGGCTCAAGCAATTGTACAAGCGATCTATGATTTTGACCCTTCCTTATACCTATACGCTTTGGCAGGAAGTGAAATGATTTACGCGGCCGAACAAACCGGTATCAAAGCAGTTTCTGAGGTCTTTGCAGACCGCACCTACCAAAGCGATGGAACACTTACTCCTCGAAGTCACGAAAATGCTGTAATAAAAAATGAGTTACAAGCTGTTAGCCAAGTACTGCATATGGTGAGACAGCAAAAAGTTCTTTCGGTTCAACAAGAAAGTGTTTCTTTAAAAGTAGAAACCATTTGTATACATGGTGACAACCAGAATGCTATAAAACTTGCCCAAGTAATTCATCACAATTTAATGCAAGAAAAAATCGATATTAGCGCCCCGCATCACTCCCTATGAAAAGAAATTGGAATGTTTTAATAGGCGCCGCTTTCTTAATGGCCACATCTGCCATAGGACCAGGTTTTTTAACACAGACGGCTGTATTTACGGCTCAACTTGGTGCTAGTTTTGGCTTTATTATTATACTTTCTATCCTATTAGATATTGTTGCCCAATTAAATATTTGGCGGATTATTATTGTAGCCAAAAGACCTGCCCAGCAAATTGCCAATCAGGCAATTCCAGGTTTAGGGTATGCAATAGCTGTTTTAGTGTTTATAGGCGGGCTTGCATTTAATATAGGAAATCTTGCTGGGGCCGGACTCGGTTTAAATGTTCTTTTTGGTACAAACGTATCTTATGGTGTAATACTAAGCGCTGTTATCGCTATTGTTATTTTTATTTATAAAGAGGCTGGAAAAGTGATGGATTTTTTCACTAAAATATTGGGTATAGTGATGATCCTATTAATGTCTTATATAGCTTATATAAGTAGTCCCCCTATTTCAGAAGCGTTAATCAGATCGATTATTCCATCTAAATTTAGCTTTGAAGCAGTATTAACAATAGTTGGGGGCACAGTTGGCGGTTATATTACTTTTGCTGGTGCGCATAGGTTGTTGGACGCAAATGTATTAGGAAAGGAGAATTTAGGTTCAGTTAACCGAGGTGCTTTAAGTGCCATTGGTATTGCGTCTCTTATGCGTATATTATTGTTTTTAGCAGCATTAGGCGTTATCAGCTCGGGCAATACGCTAGATTTTCAGAACCCTTCCGCTTCTGTGTTCGAGTTAGCAAGCGGTCGAATTGGTTATAAAATCTTTGGACTCGTAATGTGGTCGGCTGCCATTTCATCCGTCATCGGTTCTGCCTATACCTCCGTATCCTTTATAAAGACGTTCCATCCCACTATCAACAGAAACAATCACTTAATCACTATCGTTTTCATCCTTATCTCTTGTGCTTCTTATCTCGTAGTAGGACAACCAATAAAAACACTCATTTTTGTAGGAGCCTTAAATGGCCTTATCCTTCCTATTTCTTTAGGGGCGATGATTTACGCGGCCTATAAACGCAATATCGTTGGAGATTATAAGCAACCGCTTGGGCTCACTGTAGCAGCGATAGCAGTCATTATACTTATGACTTGGATGGGGTTTCGTACGATCGCAGCAATGATTGCCTTTTGATCTAAAAAGGGACGTCAAACAAATGTTCTTCATTCTATTATTTAAAAACGTGGTATTTTCGAGAAAAAACTACGCAAACGGCTAGCAATCACAGTCTTTCACACTTTATACTTTTTGTTTACAATATACCGTGAGCACTTAATTAAAAATGTTTGAATAGCTATTTTTGGCCATACAAATGGTAACAATGAAATATGTGGAAGTGGCTAATGCACTATACGGTACTAACGTAAGGAATATTCTGGAAATAATCCATCTATCACAGCAGGCTAAATACTTTGATCAAAAAATTAACTCAGCGGTTATCCATACGGGATTTATTTTTCCGGTATCCGAAACAAATCAGACAGCTTTATTATACGATTTAACTACAGAGAGAATAATCAGGCAACCCCATGATCAGGAAAACATAATGCAACTTAATGGATTGCTTCTGGTTAAAGTAAATGCTAATCATTTTAATATTCCTATCCCTATGTTTTTTACAGAAATAAAGGACAACAATGAAATGAATAAACATTATTCTATTGAGGTAGGGAATAGTAGCTCCGTTGAAAGTAAGATAAGGGTTAATGAAAAGAATAAAACATTGTACATAGAAACTATAAAAATCATTAGCGCAAAAGATTCAAAGCTCATTAAAGAATATCCACTAAGAAGAACATTTGAGCAATTGGTTCCCTTAGAAGGCTAGCTTGTTTTGAAGAAAATCAACCATTCAGAAAAATATTTTCACACCTCCACCTAGTCCGAATGATTTATTGGACACACCGTTAAGCTGTGTAGAGGCACTAGAACCATTTAAATAAAAAAGCTTATCAGTTCCAGTATTTGTTTCAAGAAATGAAACATCCGCGTTGGCAGTTACAAATAAATGCTTAACAACCGGATATTCAAGTTTAAATTGTGCATCAAAGCCTAGTCCCGTTGCACGATGTTCAAAGCTAATTGGGTGGGCATATTCTTCAATTAAATTCCAATCGGCTTTAGCATAATAATTTAATAGACTTCCACTTAAGCCGATTGACAAGATAACTTTTCGAATATAAAACAGAAATTCGCCCCCTAGAGAAACACCTTGCCAATATGGTTGATAAGTGCTATTTAGGTGTTTACCTTTAATAAGTGCTATTTCATTATCTCTCATATAAAAACGCTGATTCTTATTTATATATGCCAAATAAGGAGCGATTGCGAAAAACGATCCTTTGTATAAATCATATAGCAGTTTAGCTTTTAACAAAAAACTATATCCTCTATCTGCACTTAATTCTTCATATGAAAATCTCTGCTGTCTATTATCATCAGCATAATCTGCATCCGTGACTTTTCCAGCAATAATATTTAGATATGAAAAATCCAATCCTACAGACAGCTTTTTCAAAATCTTCCACTCGGCTAGTAGACCTATTTGCGGACCGTGTAATTTTTTCCAAATAAGTTCTGAAAACACATTAGGGTTTTGCCCATTTTCGTCTCCAGCAATCGACCAATCTAAGTTTTCCTGCCTATATTTCACATAAGGTTCGAGTGAAAGGCCATGTTTTTTAAACTCTTGACTGTTTGCTTTACATCCTATTATTAGTAATAAACAAAAGCCTAGCCATGATCTTGAAAGGGTCATTCTGATCTAATTAATTATGCGTTTGGCTATAGCCAAACGCACAACATTCTTTTACGTTAATTTAGTTTGTTGGATATAAGGAACTGATAAAAGACTTATCAGTTGAAGATAGTACCGTATTCCAACCAACTTCAAAAATGCCATCGGTCAAATCCTTACTCACAGCGTAATGCATGATAGATTGTTTATCATAAACGCTATATTGTGTTTGAGACGTAGAATAAGTTGCAAATAGATTATTATCTACATCTTCCTTCGACCAGTAGTTTGGCGCCCCAGCATAATACTCATACACCAAGGGCTTATTCCAGGGGATGCTAGCTTCCGGATGTTGATGCTCGTGTATCAGACCTAAAGCATGTCCGAACTCGTGTATAGTGGTTCTACTGAATTCTTCATCAGAAGTATTATCATTAAACCAGCCAAAATTCATTGTTTCCTGATTTTTCGGAATTCTTTTAGCGTCCGTTCCGATATACGAATACGACCCTGCGCCATCCGTAAATGTGATGCGAATATCGGCGTTACCGCTGGTCACAAAATTGAATTTAATATTGGCATAATTTGACCACTGGTTGGCATAATCCCTTACTTTCTGTCTTACGTAATTGGAACCACCGTATAACCTAACAGAAATCGTGCTTCCATTACTCCAAACCTTTGATCTTATCGCCGCGGTACGAGGAGTCACACCATCTGGGTAAACATCTTTACACATTTTAATTTCTGCGAACTTTGGAATAACGGTGCCAGCAATTTCATCTGTTATATTAGCAGATTCGAGTGCTTTATCTTTTTCACAAGAGATAAAAATAACGGACATAAGAGTCCCTAACAAAAACATTTGTAACGCTTTCATGTGTGATAAATTGAGTTAAATAAATGATTAATTACACCGTAATAAGAGTAGACATACCTAGGATTGAAGCTAACTCATACAGTACCTTTTAACAGGATTTCCCCATATTATTTTAAAAACTTTTTATTGATTGATAAGAACAATAAAGGGACTTTAACGTTAAGTAACAAATAATTTACACAAAACCCTCAATTCCTTACACGAAAAGGCGCTGGAACACTTCTCTCCTTCATTATTATTTGCTGGGCTCAATTGCCTTTAATAAAGGTTCGCTGAGAAATTTTCACCAAAATAAATACTGAAGAGTCAATG
>DATMSZ010000399.1:0-3345 GCA_035565175.1 Pseudosphingobacterium sp. | reverse complement strand
GACTATATATTCTTTTATTAAAAATTTATTATACATTTGCTTTTGAATATCAACCTGTGAGGTTTTATACAGTTAAATAGATAATTTAAAGAAGATGTATTCAGCCGGAAATTGTGAACGCTGTTGCATACTTGGAATAATAGAAGTATTTCTTTAGGATAAATAAATGATCGGTTTTCAATTGGCGTTGCGCCGATCATTTAAAAAAGTAACTAAAACTCAATTTTATGCAAAAAAGTCCAAAGAATGCACAGTCATTTGTGCATTCTTTTATTCTATTCCTTATTCTTTGTGGCGCGAGTAGCGCTTTAATAGCACAAGAAACCAAGCCGCTCATTAACTCAATGTTGAATGGTACGGTGCTCGATTCATTAACAAAAGAACCGTTGCCAGGTGCCCTCGTTCAAATTGAAGGTGTTACCCATAGTGTTTCTACTGATGAAGCAGGCGCATTCAGTTTCATAACGGGACAAAAGTTTCCATTTACCCTTATAATAAGTTACATCGGCTATGATAAAAAACGAATTGTTATCAACAGTGACAAGGTTGAAATTTTACTAAAACCGGGCTTTAATCAATTAAATGATGTAGTCGTGGTGGGCTATACTACGCAGCAGCGTAGAAATTTAATCGGATCAGTTACGAAGGTTAATCCAGCAGAAAGCAAGGATATTCCTGCTGGAGGTTTTGATGCCCAATTGCAAGGTAAAGTAGCGGGGGTGCAAATATCCAGTAATACGGGAGTTCCTGGAGAGGCTGTTAATATTAGGTTAAGAGGAGCTACTTCCATCAATGCAAGCAACGATCCATTATATGTAATAGACGGTGTTTTTCTTAATACCAATAGCTTACAAACAGTTAACACTGGAGGGAAAGCAACTTCTCCTATCGCCGATATCAATCCGGCAGATATCGAAAGCATTGAGGTATTGAAGGATGCCGAAGCAACAGCGCTTTATGGTTCAAGGGGTGCCAATGGCGTCATAATTATTACTACGAAAAGAGGAAATTTCAATCAAAAAGCAAAAATTAACCTTAATGTATCGCAAGGTATCGCTAAAGCAGCAAAATTATGGGATTTAACAACAGGACCGGAGCATGCAGAATTAGTCAACGAATATTATCGAAATATTGGTCAACCTGAACCTTTCCGTTCCGTAAATGAGGTTATCAACGGCGTCGCTGGTCGAGGGCTTCCATCTGAGCAGCAAACCTACGATCGATTGGATGAAGCTTTCCGAACGGCCTCCCTTACCAATGCTGATCTCTCTGTCAGTGGCGGATCGGCGGAAACGCGTTATTACCTGGGTGGTGGCTATAATAAGCAGGAATCCATTCTGAAACCGATAAGTTTTGATAGAGTCAGTTTTAAAGTAAATCTCGATCAAAAAATAAGTGATCGGGTACAGATAGGAACCAGTAACACCTTCGGTAGAACAGGACGTAATCAAGCGAGAGCAGGAGATGGACCACAAGGTGGATTGTTGCAAGCTGCCTTGCATACGCCTACTTATCTTTCTCCTTACAACGATCAAGGTGTGCCGGTTGGCAGAGCTGGCTTTGACAACCTGACGTTGCTTTTGGAAAACTATGACGTCCATTCAAGAAGCTTGCGATATATTGGTAATTTATATGCAGATATAGAGATCTTACCAGCGTTAAAATTTCGTTCCACTTTTAGCATAGATTATAACAACTATAATGAAGGAGAATATTGGAATAACCAATTGATAGCAGGGAGCCCTAATGGATTGGCTACTTCCGCCATCGGCCAAGCTACCACATGGATTAATGAACAGACCTTAACTTATCGTAAAAGATGGGACAATAAGCATGATTTTGGTATACTATTAGGAAATACCCTCCAAGGTTCCACCCTTGAAAGAACTTCTGCAACGGGAAGAGGTTTCGCTAGTAATGACTTCAAATTAATTTCATCTGCTGCTACCAGTACAAGCAGTCAGGATTGGGAGAAATATAATTTAGCCTCTTTCTTTGGTAGGATCGATTATGCTTTTGCAGATAAATATTTGATAGATTTTTCTATAAGAGCAGATGGCTCTTCCCGCTTCGGTTCTGCAGATCCATGGGGCTTCTTTCCAGCAGTAGGAGCAGCCTGGCGTATTAAACAAGAGGGTTTTTTAAAGGATGTTATTTTTCTTAACGACCTAAAAATTAGGGCAAGCTATGGAAGTACTGGAAATCAAAATGGCATTGGTGCGTTTGCCGCCCGAAGACTATGGTCGGGTGTGGGGTCCTCCTATCAAGGTATTCCGGGTATTTCTCCGGAGCAGTTACCTAATCAACAGCTAAAATGGGAGCGAACTGACCAATTCAATATCGGTTTGGATGCTTCTTTGTTTAGGGAAGCGTTGGATGTTTCCTTTAATATATATCGTAAGAATACGAAGGATGGTTTGTTACCGGTTACTCTTGCAGCAACTACAGGCTTTGATAGTTATACCAGTAATGCTGCCGAAATAAGTAATAGCGGTTTTGAGCTAGCTATCAATAGCCGAAACATTAAAAAGCAAAATTTTACCTGGCAAACCAGTTTTAATATTGCTAGAAATGTCAATAAAATCGAGAAATTGGAAAATCCGCTGAATTATGGTAGCAGGGATCTTATTCTCTTTCAAGAAGGGAACCCGTTATATTCATTTTGGGTATATCAACAGTTATATGTGGAGCCACAAACAGGTGATGTGGTTTACGAGGATGTTAATGGCGATGGGCGTATTACAACTGCCGATCGGAAAATCATGGGGAGTATTTGGCCAGACTTTTATGGAGGTTTAACTAATACAATTACCTATAGAGGATTTGATGCTGCTGCTTTTTTGGTATTCTCTTATGGCAATGAAATTTATAATCACAATCGTTTCTTTGGTGAGGCCGGTGGAGCACGTGACGCTGCACGGGTAATTTTTGCTTCTAATTTGGATAGATGGCAACAACCGGGAGATATCACCGATGTTCCTCGCACAGACGGGGTAAATGTCAATAATTACAAGGATGGGGGTAGTAGGTGGTTAGAGGATGGATCGTATTTGCGATTGCGCTCTTTAACTATTGGATATACCTTGCCAAAAGCTATTTCGGATAAGTTGAATCTTGAAAAATTACGTTTTTATCTACAGGGGAATAATTTGTTCACGTGGACAAAGTACACAGGCTTAGACCCAGAAGCCGCTGCCAGTAGTTCGCCAAACGAACAAGGGATTGATTTGGGTACCCCACCACAACCTAGAAGTTTTCAAGTGGGAATTAATGTAACGCTCTAAATACGTGTTGATGAAAAATTTAATATATATATTACTGATTTTTTTTAGTATAACATTTATT
>DATMSZ010000398.1:0-6286 GCA_035565175.1 Pseudosphingobacterium sp. | reverse complement strand
ACTGAACAAAGTATCGCCTCCTAACTCAATTTATATTTGTTAGGAGACCGCTAAGTTTGAAATACCATACTTTATTTTTAGATATGGTTGTTTTTGAGGTTGTTATCAATTGAATATGAGGAAAATTTACTACTGTTACTTCGTTTTAGTGTCGTTAGTGCTTGTTTTAGGATGTGGAAATCGAAAAGCAGGTGGCGAACTCACAGGTGTTAGGTTAAAAGGAATAAAAGCAAACAAGGCGCCAAAGGGTATGGTTCTCGTTCCTGCAGGATCATTTATCGCTGGGCAATCTGACGAAGATATAACCAGTGCGCAAATTGCGCAGAATAGGCAGTTTACGCAATCTGCTTTTTTTATGGATGAAACAGAAATTTCCAATAGTCAATATAGACAATTTGTTAACTGGGTGCGTGATTCGATCGCTATCACGCAATATTTGAATGATCCATCTTTTTTTGTAGAGAGTGCGGAAGGCGATAATGGTGGACAACGATTTATAGATTGGTCAAAGGTAGGGGATGGAAGTGGCGTTTGGGGTAAAAAAAACGAGAATAAAGACGCATTGGACCAAATGTATTATCAAGGAGATGACCGTATATTCGGGAGAGATGAGCTGGATGTCCGCCTATTAAAATATCACTACGAAATTTATAATCATCGAATGGCTGCTGCCAACAAAAACAACAAGGCGATGAGAAGATCCGATTTTATCATCCGGGATACGATCGGCATTTATCCTGATACATTAGTGTGGCTAGCTGATTTTTCTTATGCCCAAAATGAGCCACTTGTTGAAGGCTATTTTTCTCATCCTGCGTTTCAAGACTATCCTGTAGTAGGCGTTAACTGGCGGCAAGCGAGGGCTTTCGCTGTTTGGCGTACCAGGTTGTATGAAAATTATGCCCAAAAAGTTGGGTTACCACGTTTGTCTAGACTATCATATGAATTACCCTCAGAGCATCAGTGGGAATATGCTGCGAGAGGAGGATTGAATGGAGCCCCTTATCCTTGGGGAGGGCCTACTATTAGGAATGCAAAGGGATGTTTAATGGCAAACTTTAAACCAGGAAGAGGAAACTATGCGGACGATGGCGGAGCGTATACCGTTCCTGTTCATTCTTATTTTCCGAACGATTATGGCCTGTACAACATGGCGGGTAATGTGGCGGAATGGACAGCCTCTTCTTTTGAAGAATCATCATCATCATTTGTACACGATATGAATCCTACCTATTCCTATGAAGCGAAAGTCAACGATGCGGAAATATTGAAACGCAAAGTAGTTCGGGGAGGTTCATGGAAGGATATAGGTTATTTTTTACAAAACTCCACGCGGACGTATGAATATCAGGATACGGCGAAGTCATATATTGGTTTTAGATGTGTCACCTCTTATGCAGGACGTGATTTATAGATTGATAGATATGAAGAGATTGTTTTTTATTTTCGTTTTTATAGCATGTGTATTTGAAACATATGGACAGCAGGAAAATCTATCGAATAGTGTTGCACCGATTCAAGATGGTCCGCCGGTAGACGGCTATTACGAAAAGTCTGATATAGAAAACCGTAAGGTAATTCCCTATTCACATATAAGAAGTGTTGATGTGATGTACAGTAAGCGCGTTTGGCGGGAAATTGATTTGAGAGATAGGTTAAATGCAAGCTTTGCCTCTCCTAAATCGAGGCTGATAGATATTCTCATGAAGGCGATAATGGCGGGAGAGCTAACAGCATATGATCCTATTCCAACGAAAGAAGATCCGAATGGCGATAGCTTTAAAACCCCTTTAGATCCATCAAAGTTAATGAGTAATATTGCAGACAGTGTATTTGTACCAGAGTTTGATAGTGAAGGCAATCAAATAGGCGGACAATTTCAATCTGGTGAATTTAATACAGACAGTATTTTTAAGTTTAGGATTAAAGAAGATTGGATCTTTGATAAACAACGCTCTGTATTCGAACCGCGTATCATTGGAATCGCTCCGTTAATTCCCATAAAAGCGGCAGATGTATATTTAGATCCGCAGCCGGCCTTTTGGGTTTATTTTCCTGAAGCACGTCATATCCTAGTTAATAAAGAAGTTGTTAACAGAAACAACGATGCTACAGGGCTGAGTTATGATGATGTTTTTATAAAAAGAATTTTTTCCAGTTATGTGGTAAAACAATCAAACCCCGAAGATTTGCGTATTAAAGATTATAAAGAGGGGGTAGATAGATTGTACGAATCAGAAAAAATCAAACAGACGCTGCTGAATTATGAGCACGATTTGTGGAGTTATTAAATTTTTATTGGTTGCCAGTTATTAGTTATCGATTACTGGTTTAACATCTTAAGGCTGGATTCGATTTTCGGCTGTGTGTTCGCGAAAGTAGTCTAATACAGCTTCTGCCTGTTTAGGATTAATTACCTGTGTCAGTTGTTCTTTAGAGGCTTCTTTTATTTTCTTGACAGATTTAAAAGTCAGTAATAGTTTTTCAGCACTAGTTTTACCAATGCCGGCAATCTGTTCGAGTTCAGTTTGAAATGTTTTTCTGCTTCGCTGGTTCCTATGAAATGTAATCCCAAATCGATGTGCTTCGTCGCGAAGATGTTGGATAACTTTCAGCGTTTCGGATCTTTTATCTAGGTAGAGCGGATATTGATCTCCTGGATAATATAATTCTTCTAAGCGCTTGGCAATTCCAATAACCGTTACCTTGGTGTCGATTCCTAATTTTTTTAAACTCTTTAGTGCCGAAGATAATTGACCTTTGCCACCATCTATGATGATCAATTGTGGTAATGATTTTTCTTCCTCCAACATTCTCTTATATCTGCGATAAACAGCTTCTTCCATCGTGGCGAAATCATTAGGACCCTCGACCGTTTTAACATTAAAGTGCCGGTAATCCTTTTTAGATGGTTTTGCATCCCTAAACACAACAATTGCCGATACAGGATATTTTCCCTGAAAATTTGAGTTATCAAAGCATTCAATATGTTTTGGTAATACATTCAATCGCAGATCATCCTTCATTTTATTAAGTAGCCTTTCCGTTTTGATCTCTGGGTTCAATTTTTCATACTGATCCAGACGCTCTCGTTTAAAGAAGTTTACGTTTTTATAGGAAAGATCTAGTAATTTTTTCTTATCGCCTAACTGTGGAATGGTTTGCCGGAAGTTCGGGCTTTCTACATCTAATGCAAAAGGCACGATAATTTCTTTTGAGGTACTATTAAAACGTGTTCTGAGCTCTTGTACAGCCAAGCTTAACAGTTCCTGATTACTTTCGTCAAGACGTTTTTTTAGTTCGATCGTCTGTGTCTGTATAACCGTTCCATTTATTACCTTTAAGAAATTTACAAATGCGTAACCTTCCTCAGAAGCAATATTGAACACATCAACATCACTGATGGTATTACTAACGATGGTTGACTTGCTTTGGTAATTGCTTAGCAGGTCTAGTTTTTGTTTAAGAAGATGGGCGCCCTCGAAATTTAAATTGGCTATTGCCAAATCGAGATTTGTTTTTAATTGCTTAAATACAATGCTTGTTTTTCCATTAAGGATATCTTTTATGCTATCGATGTTAGCATTATAATCATCTTCAGATTGAAAAGCTTGACAGGGTCCTTTACAGTTTCCTATTTGATACTCAAGACAGACTCTGAATTTTCCTTGTTCAATATTTACTGGTGTTAAGGGTAAGTTGCAAGTTCGCAAAGGAAATAGCTCTTTTATAACGCCTAGGATTGCATGCATCATACCCACCGACGCATAGGGACCAAAATATTTTGATCCATCTTTTATAATCTTTCTTGTCCAAAATATCCGTGGAAAGCGCTCATTTTTAATAACTATCCATGGATAAGTCTTGTCGTCCTTGAGTAGTACATTATATCGAGGCTGGTGCTTTTTTATAAGACTATTTTCAAGTAGCCAAGCATCGGTTTCGGTATCAACAATAGTAAAAGTAATTTTGTTGATTTTTCGTACTAATACCCTTGTTTTGGCATTATGTAAATATTCATCCTTTAAAAAATAAGAACTTACACGATTTTTTAAATCTTTCGCTTTACCAATATATATAAGGGCTCCTTGCTTATCATAATACTGATAAACGCCAGGCTTGTGCGGTATTTTTTTTAACGCTTCCCGATAGTCAAAAATATCCATACCTAAAAGTCCAATCGATCGTCTACCTTTCGTTCATCTTCCGAAGGATAATCATATTGATATTTGCTGCAATCTAATTCACGCTGTAGACCTCCTGGAGGAAGTTCAAAATCTCCCTGCGAATATTTCAACTCTTTATCTGCATATACCTTTTGCATGAAGAGTGCAAACATGGGAAGCGCTGCATTAGCCCCTTGCCCAAGTGCCGTTGTGCTAAAGTGAATGGCCCTTTCTTCGGCGCCCGTCCACACACCGCTTACCAGCTGTGGCGTAACACCAATAAACCAGGCATCCGAATTACTCTGAGAAGTACCGGTTTTACCACCAATTGGATTTGTTAATTTATATTTCCAACGAACACGTCCGCCTGAACCCTTCTCTACCACGCCTTTTAACATATCAACCATCACATAGGCAGATTGATCATTCATAACCACCTTTACCTTTTTTGTATGTTCATAGATTAGGGCACCATTTTTATCCTCAATACGTAATAGATAAATAGGCTGCGTCCAGACACCATGGTTCACAAAAGTGGAATAAGCTCCAACCATATCATATACAGAAGCATCAAAGGTTCCTAAAGCGATCGACGGGTACGCCGGAACATCCGTAGTTATGCCCATATTTTTAATCAGGTTGGCAACATTTTGGGCACCAACCCGTTGTATCACATCGGCTGTAGCCCAGTTTTGCGAATGTGCCAAAGCCGTTTTTAATGTAATGGGGCCAGGAACAGTGCTTTCACTTCTCGGAGCCCAGCCATCTACATTGATAGGGGTATTAGGTACTTTAAAACAAGGAGAATAACCATTGTCTATAGCTACTGCATAGGTGAAAGGTTTGGCCGTAGAGCCAGGCTGCCGCGCACCCATTTTTACCTGATCATATTTATAATGAGTAAAATTGATGCCTCCAACCCATGCTTTCACGTAGCCTGTTTGTGGTTCCATTGCCATCATGGCATTTCTTAACATAAGTTTATTGTACTTAATGGAATCCATAGGAGTCATCGTTGTATCCAGCTCTCCTTTCCAGCTAAATACACTCATTTTAACCGGTGTATTGAAGTTCTTTTTAATCGCTTCTTCCGATTGATCGGCCTGTTTTAACCACCGATAACGGTCGGACTGCTTAACAGCTCTGTCTAGGAAACTCTCTAAGCCCTTAAAAGGATCTCTTCCTTTATATTGACTATTGAAGGTTACCTGTAGATCTTTCATCATCGTTTTTTGCGCCTCTTCAGCATACACCTGCATTCTAGAATCAATGGTAGTATAAATTTTTAATCCATCCCTATCCAGGTCGTATGGTGTTCCATCCGCCTTTGTGATAGATAGCTGGTTAAAGATGTTTTTGATGTCTGTTTTTAAAACGGCTCTCAAATATGGAGCAATTCCATCGCCGTAAACGTTGGGTCTAAAAGTAAGTCCCAATGGTTTTTCTTTAAAGGATGCAGCTTCGGCTGCTGTAAGAAAGCCCGCCTTTCTCATATTGTCTAATACCGTATTTCGCCTGTTGATGGAGTTTTTTGGATAACGGATAGGTGAATAAATTCCAGGACCCTTTAGCATACCTACTAAAACAGCCGCCTGTCCGGGATTTAATTCGCTCGGTGTGGTATTGAAATACGTTCTTGCGGCCGATTTGATACCATAAGTGTTATAAGCCCCAAAGTCTACCGTATTTAAATACATGGTAAGTATTTCCTCTTTGGTGTAATTTTGTTCCAGCCGAACCGCAATTATCCACTCCTGTAATTTTTGGATAAACCTCTTGGAGAAGGATTTCGCCCTACCTTCTTCCTGAAAAAGGTTTAATGCTAATTGTTGCGTAATTGTACTGGCACCTTGTTTTTTTCCTATTAAATTGTAAAATATAATGGTAAACGTCCGTTTAAAGTCAATACCAGAATGTGAGTTAAATCGAACATCTTCAGTGGCGATGAGCGCTTTTATTAAAGAAGGCGATAATTCTTTATAAGTAACGTTTGATCTGTTTTGAACATAGTAAGTGCCTAATACAGCGCCATCAGCAGAAATTATTTCAGAAGAAAGATTACTTTTCGGGTTCTCCAAATCTCTGAAGGAAGGTAGCTCTCCAAATAATCCGAGACCAAC
>DATMSZ010000397.1:0-5840 GCA_035565175.1 Pseudosphingobacterium sp. | reverse complement strand
GATGATCTATATTTCACTCAGGAGATGGTTCAGCGAATCAAAGAATCACAACAAGAAATAAAGGAAGGGAAATATACAGAGATAAAAACTAAAGAAGAACTTAAAAAATTTTTTGACAGTCTATAATGTATAAAATCCTCTTTTCAGATAAGGCTACAGAAGATCTAAGAGCACTAAAAAAATCAGAGCCGCAAGCATTCAAAAAAGCTATGTCATTGATCGAAGAACTCGCAGATCATCCCAAGACTGGTAGAGGAAAGCCCACATGTTTGCTTGTCTATTCAATGCCAAGTTATACCCGACTACCCATTAGTCTTTTCCGCGCGCCTATCAGCGACCGATTTATCCTCGGAAACTCCCGATTTCCAATAAGAATAGGCATATAGTTCTTTTTGCTGCCAACCTTTTTCTTTCCGCAGATAGTGACGGATGTCCTTCACGGCCGAATACTCCGCCGCTATGTAGGCGAAACGGTTATCCGTTGGAAGCGGTTGTGACCTAACCGTTTCGGCCAATTGGCTTCCGGTTTGTGGATGGTCATTATATAGCCATACAAAGCGGATATCTGCTTTGGTTTGAAGCGGCTGTACATCTTCCCGACTATGTACTTCAATGATGCACAGTCCATTTGCAGTAATCGGCAGATCTTCCAGAATAGCTCCGAGTACGGGAATAGCCGTTGCATCGCCAATCAAAAGGTAATTGCCGGCTTTGGTAAACAACTCTATTTTTCCATCTTTCATCAATACGCCCAGCACATCACCCTCTTTTGCTGCCATGGCCCAGGCCGATGCGGGGCCCTCATCGCCGTGCGCTACAAAATCAATCCAGATTTCATTGCTTTCCAAATCAATACCCCGATGGGTATAGGTTCTTACCGCAGGGCGCACGTCGTCCCTCATGGGCTGCCATTGCTTTTTCTCATAATCAAATTCCGGAAAATATACTTTGTTCAATCCTTTCGGGGGAATCAATATTTTATTATTGACACCAATCGTCGTATTCTCAAAGAGCGGAATATCCGGGCCGGTAAGGTATATACGGATATAGTGCGGGGTGATATATTCCTTGCGACTGACACTTAGTTCGGCTCTGATAAATTTAAGGTTATCCATTATCTTTATTTTATTTTTTACGTGCAACAAAACGTATCACGCTCCCTTTACCAATATGGAAGCGGCCTTCTTCCAGTTCTATTTCTGTTTCCAGGATGCTTAAAAAATCAAACTCCTGGAAATCCGATTCCAATTCTTCCATGGAGAACAAGCTTTCCAAATCAGCAGGACCACCGACAGCAGGATTCCGTTTCCGGTATACAAGATGGTTTTTGCTGAACGCCTCGAAAATGACATGTCCTCCCGGCTTGAGCAAATCAACCAATCTTTTATGGTAATCGCTTTTGATAGCCGCTGGAAAATGCGCATATACCAGGGCAATTGCATCAAATTGGCCGGATTTATAATCCAATGTCGGTAATTCACCAAGACGATAATCCAGGGAAACATTATGCTCACTAGCAAGTTTCAACGCTTTCTTTTTACCTGCTTCACTGATATCAAAAGCATATACATCCCAACCTAAAGTTGCCGCATAAACGGAATTCCTGCCTTCTCCATCTGCCGGGAACAGAATCTTTCCATTTTCCCTGATATCGGAGAGTGCCTTTCTCAAAAAATGATTGGGGTCAGTTCCATAAGCATACGCTGCATCGTTATAACGTTCGTTCCACCTGGCCAGCCATGAATTATCCATAAGCAATTTTTTTGAAGTAGTACTGTTTGTCGTTCTTATCCATAAACGAAGATATATTTTATTTAGAATGATTATAAACAATTTAAGAATTGATGTAAGATTATGACAATAATGTTATAAAATGAATCTTTTGTTTAGCACAGCACAATCGATAAGGCCCATTCAAATTAGATGCGGACGAATCCGCATCTAACTAAATGATGTCATTTCCTTTCATCTTTTGCGGGGGGTGCAGCAATTGGCCTGCACCCTAATCACCATTTCTCATCGGTTTCGAGAAGGTACCGTTGTACAAACCGCTTTCACTGCTTCTACATCTAAGCCCATATATTCTGCGAATTCTGGTATTGTTACCCATTGATAAGGCTTTTTACCTAAAGCTGTATGGACTGTTCTCAATAAACGCTGTGCATGACGGATGCCTTTACCGGTAATTATCGTAACATCCTTCGGATAAATATAAAGTCTGTACTGATTCATAACATAAAGGTTTAGCGCCTCCACTTAGATAAAGCAGTGGCTTGGTTCATAAAAACGATTCATCTTGGGAGATGCCCCACCCCCTCCTTTGCCGCTATTCTCTCGCTACTTTACCGCTAGTATCCCACTTTTACTACCCAAAAGGCGAATATAGCGTGGATATACCGTGACGATAGGGTGAATAGGACCCGAAGGAAGCCCCTAGCGAGCTAGGTTTTCCCTATTCTCAAAGATAGATGCCCTAAAATAGTAAGACAAGGTACATTTAGGTATAAAAGCGACGGAAATGACAGAAAACGACTATGGAAAGTTCTTTGTTCAAGTATAAGGTATTATCCCTTCACAAGACCTAACGCTGCTATAAACGAAATAGTTGAAAAATTACCAGATAGATGATTGTCTGTTATCCCAGAAGCAAATAACAATTATTTCCTCTTCATAGACACGATAAAACATGGAACATTGCTTGTGTAAAACGCATTTCCGAACTTCCGTACGCTCGTCAACTATTGGAAAAATTAAAGGAGAAATGGAGATATTTTTTAGAACTTTTTCTAGTTCTTCCTGAAACTTCAAAACTGTTTTCGTGGAAAACCGTTCATTCAATTGACCGGTAATCGAATCGAAAGTATCTTCGGCTTCCTTTGTAAACTTTATGGTATACACTATTTGATAAAATGTTTGCTTTTAAACACATCAAAAGAAACAGTTTGACCTTTATGAACTTGATCAAGCCCTTTTTCTATACGCTCCTGAACATGTTTCGGTAAGTTAGTATCCTGCTGCTGAAAAGGAACTTTCATCGCTTTCAAGAATGCTTTCACCGCCCTTAACTGCTCTTTATTTTCCGGATGAATTAACAGTGCTTCCATACACAAATTTAAATAAATTATTTTAAATACTTCCCCCTTACTTTAGCTTGAATGTCCTAAAAAAATATACGATTAATAAAAAATTTAAAATCCGTTCATTAAAGGCAAAAAACAGCAAAAAACGCCAATTACGTCTGTATCGTACAATCCCGACCTCCCCTATTTTTATTCCCTACATCTTTGTCCTGTTGTCAAACGCTACCGCGAATCATTACGCAGCATGATGTCGCCGACGGAAGGGCCCGCCGTCAAAAATATCAGTTGGTATGAGCAGCGCGGCAGCTAATATTAACAATCATGGCAAGACAAAAAAGTTTCGTCAAATTAGAAGGAAGAATCGGGGATTTAACCTTCTACAAAAACCAAGATGATCTTCGATTTCACTTTGTTTTCACAAGCATTATTTACAACTACAAAATTAAAGCAATGATAGAATTTGAATGATCGATTATAGGAATTTGTGGTGAAATTCACCGATTTTGTGGTGAATGCGGACTTGCGTTCGATATAAAAGTTTTATATGCACTAAAGGGGAAAATCAACTGTTTCCCCCTTTGCCGTTTCACTCGATTGTAATGATCACTTATCTTCTTTCGCTACCGTGGAGATAGCCGACGCTACAATACCTGCTGTAGCGAGATAACCCGCAATACTAACTACCGTTGCCGGTAAAGTAATTGGAGCCGTTAGTAAAGCGCCTCCTATTGCACCCAAGGTTAAACCGATGGTTCTTATTTTTTTGAAGAACTTTGGTGTAGGGGATTTTATTCTTTCTGTTATTTCTGATTTCATGTTTTTTTGATTTAAGTAGCAAGACATAGTATCAAGACACAAGACTTAGTTTACATTAAGCTATCGTTTTAAGTTTTTTGCTCTAAAAACTCCATTCTTTGTCTCAGTAAATTATAATTAGCTTTCAACTCTGCTTTCATCAGCTGAATACTTGCTTTCATTAAACTCATCTATTAACTTTTCGCTTGATCGAAAAGTTACAAAAGATCAAGACTTCATGACTCTCGCTAAAAAATTTGCTCAGCCCACAACGAAGTGGAGCCGTTCGTTTCACTTCACTTCTTCACTTCGCTTCTTTTCCATCACTATACAAATTTTTCTTAACGCTCGCTTCATGAGGCCGGTCATGCAAGCGTGCCGTTGCTGACTATTGCATTAGCGTTAATATATGCGTCACTGCGACGCATTGGTATGTGCGAGCCGTGGCAATCTCTCTCACAACTATTTACTAATACTTTTCTCCAACCGTTCTATCCGATAATGCAGCATTTCATAGTGACCATTTACTTTTGCCTTGATCCAGTGGATTGAAATCTTCAACTCACGTAGATCGTTCTCCATCCGTAGCACATTCTTATGAAACTGTTTCAGGAAGTAAGCGATAACTGTCAGCAGCAGGCTTACAATGCACCCCAGCAAAGTGATGATCTCTAACATAATACCTCCCCTATCCTGTTTTCAATCTGCATGATTTCGTTTCCGGTCTCAAGTTGACTTAGCAAAGCAGCGTATGTTCTTTTATAAGCATCCGCAGAATGCAGTACCCGGTAATCATCATTTATCAGCTGATAATAACTACCTGTCAGTAAACAGCCTCTTGTGTCCGTATGATAATTACCAATATGGAAGAATACTAAGGTAAAATTGGGTATTCCTCTGATTTCTACCATTCCCTGATGCATCTGGTTATACCTGCTTTTGTATTTCGCATTCATGCCCGCTGTGCTATTCAAAGCAAGTTGATATTGCCCTGCCGGGATGGCAGTTTCTCCAGGAATTTTGTGCTCCCTGATCTTATCTTCCAAGATATAACATTGGAAGATGTTGTTAATGTGTAATTGACCCAACGTAGTATGTTCGCCTTCGGCGATTCTTAATAGTTTTATCATAATATTATTTTTTTTACGTCCTTTTTCTTGACTATTCTCTTCCACTTTTGGCTTGACCCAAAAGTTCGCAAAAGGTCAAGACTTCATGATTCTCGCTAAAAAATTTGCACCGCCCACAACGAAGTGGAGCCGTTCGTTTCACTTCACTTCTTCACTTCGCTCCTTTCCCATCACTAGGCAAATTTTTCTAACTCTCGCTTCATGAGGCCCGTCGTACAAACGTGCCGTAGCTGATTATTCTTATTAAGGTCAGTAAAGTTTCCCGGGCGTTATGCCCAGGAATAATTGATGTTTATGGATTGGTGTCCTCTCCGTAACGCTTCACCTCGAAATAGGTATTTCCGGGGGTGTCGGTCATGGTCACTTTGATGGAGCTGTTTACGTAGTCTGAATTATCGACTGTAGCGATATACTTCCACTCGATGCCTTGATTATCGACGTTTTCTGCGTAACCGGTCTCGATGATTGCTCCGTTATCGTCCTGGATCTCCACTACCACTTCTTGCACCATCAACACGTCTTTTATCAAAATGGATAGTAGATCGCCGACTACTCCTGTGTAGCTCCGGTCATCCAAACGCCTAATTGTTGGTGCTGTGTAGAAATCTTTAAAGGCTACGTTATAAGCGGTCTGATTAATATTGGCCTTCGCTTGGTAGGCTGCCTTTAACTCAAGATTTTCAATCGCTTTACGTGCGTAAAGCGACGCATCTAAAAAGCGGTTCTGCGCCTTCAACTGCTCGGGTGTAAAAATACGCCCAGCGCTGTTTTTGGGCCTACGGGCGATGATCGTTTTGTCGCCACGTTGACGGAATACCAACATCCTACCTACTGT
>DATMSZ010000396.1:0-7312 GCA_035565175.1 Pseudosphingobacterium sp. | reverse complement strand
AGCAAATCATTACCTTCATAGAAGACGGCTGACTGGCCAGGTGCAATACCTTTAACATGATGATGGAAATCCACCTTAATAAGGTTATTCTCTTCCACTATATTACTTAGCATACCTGCATCTTTATAGCGTATTTTGGTAACGGCTTCAATAGACCGTTCCAAATGCTCATATTTTATGAGATTATAATTTTTAACATATGCGGTATCCTTCTCCAATTCTTCTTCCGAACCTAACATAACAGTATTGCTCTCTGCCAAAATCTTGGTTACAAAGACCGGTTTTCCTAAAGCTATACCCAAGCCTTTACGTTGGCCAATGGTGTAATAAGGATAACCCGCATGTTGGCCAACTATGGTTCCATCTGACAAGATAAAATTTCCGGGACCAATTCGTTCATCAATATCTTCCACTTTGTGTCTTAAGAAAGAGCGATAATCATTGTCAGGAACAAAGCAAATTTCATAACTTTCAGATTTGTTCGCTAATTCCATTTGGCCCATGTCAAGTGCCATTTGCCGGATCTCCGTCTTGGCGAAACTTCCCAGCGGGAATTTCGTTCTTGCAAGATTTTTTTGAGACACCCCCCAAAGAACATAAGATTGATCCTTATGTTCGTCTTTTCCTTTGGAAATTACATGCCTGCCATTATCCTCTAAACGTATGTTTGCGTAATGACCCGTTGCTATGAATTCACAATCCAGCTTATCAGCTCGCTTTAAAAGCGCTTCCCACTTAATATGTGTATTACAAAGTACGCAAGGATTGGGTGTACGACCTGCTAAATACTCATCTACGAAGTTATCTATTACAAAATCGCCAAATTCGTTTCTGATATCGAGTATGTAATGAGGAAATCCGTAGCCCACTGCCAAAGCACGTGCATCATTAATGCTATCTAGGCTACAGCAACCAGTTTCCTTTGATGAACCACCAGAAGAAGCATAATCCCATGTTTTCATGGTTAAGCCAATAACTTCATATCCCTGCTCATGAAGCATAACTGCAGCCACGGAACTATCCACTCCGCCACTCATTGCAACTAAAATTCGACCGTGCTTGCTCATATTTGCTAAAATAAAACGCAAAGATACGCCTATTTTTTAGAATGCTTCATAATGGGAAGTCAATACAATGTAATATGGAATTAATTACGCGCCTTGTCCCAAGCTGATACTCAGCGCACCGTCAATAGTAAAAGTTGTTCCAGTTACATAATCACTATCGCTCGAAGCAAGATAAACCGCTAAGGGGCCAAGTTCTTCAGGTTTTCCGGCACGTTTTAATGGAATATGTTGTTCTTTTTCTTTTCGTATTTTTTCATTGTCCATCGCTTCCTGATTCATTGGTGTAAGGATCATCCCCGGGGCAATATTGTTTACACAGACACCCTTAGCTGCCAGCTCCAGCGCCAAGCTTTTACTAAAATTTCTTATCCCACCTTTAGATGCATTGTAATCAGCATTGCCGGGATTACACACTTCTTCGTGAATAGAACTAACAATAATAATCTTTGCCCCAGCTAATTTCTTTTTCCTTAATTGAATAAATTGCCTACAGCAGAAGAATGTGCCATATAAGTTTGTTTTGATACATTTGTCGAAAGTATCCGTTTCCATTTCCATAACAGGGATGTTACTTCCATTTACACCAGCATTGCTAACTAATATGTCGATCCTTCCGAAGAGTTTATGAGCACTGCTGAAAACTTGGTGAACACTATCCTCGTCACTAACATCTAATTGGTAAAGGGCGGTCTTGACATTTTCCTTTTTAAGCCTTTTTTCTGCTTTTTGTGCGCTTTCCTTATCTGAATGATAAGTAATAATTACATCTGCCCCCTCTTTGGCAAATGCTTCTGCAATAGCTCGTCCAATTCCTGAATCCGAACCTGTAATAAGCGCTACTTTATCTTTGAGTTTGTTCATAAAACATATTTTTCCTTGTTTAATCTTGAACAATAGAAAAATAGTTTTGTTGGATGCTAGATAGACTAATTTGAATTAAAACGTCATTTTTTCCACTTCAGCAGCAGTTTCTTCAATCTTCTGTTTTAATTCTTGCTTAAAATTCAACACGTTCTGTGCTAATTGTTCATCGGCAATAGCTAATATTTGAGCGGCTAGCAGGCCAGCATTCTTTGCAGCATTTAAGGCAACGGTTGCAACTGGTATGCCATTGGGCATTTGCAGAATAGATAAAATCGAATCCCATCCATCGATAGAGTTAGAGGATTTCACAGGTACGCCAATTACTGGTAAGTGAGTGATAGAAGCCACCATGCCGGGAAGATGTGCAGCACCTCCAGCGCCTGCGATAATAACTTTAAGGCCTCGTGCTGCCGCATTTTTTGCATAATCAAACATACGTTCGGGAGTTCTATGGGCAGAAACAATTGAAACTTCGGTACTCACTCCTAATTCTTTCAAAATTTTGATTGCATCTTCCATGATCGGAAGATCCGATTTGCTTCCCATTATAATTCCTACTGAAGGATGTTGACCTGTTTGTGCCATGATGTTGTTTTTTATTTTTAAGCAATTACCTTAATAGTGTTTTGAACTTTCCTTGCCAATTCAATTGCCTTTTCGCGATCTTCATTGATAACCGTTACATGCCCCATTTTACGAAAAGGCTTTGTAAACTTCTTTCCGTACAAATGTATATATACACCTTCTTCCGCCATTATTTCTTCAAGCCCTTTATAAACCGCAAGGCCTTCATAGGATTCATCTCCTAATAGATTAATCATTACGGCGTTTCCACGAGCATTGGTGTCGCCAAGCGGTAGGTTGAATATCGCTCTTAAATGTTGACCAAATTGTGATGTAAAATTTCCTTCTATGGTATGATGACCACTGTTGTGAGGGCGTGGAGCAAGCTCATTTACTAAGATTTCATTCTCCTTCGTTAAGAACATTTCTACAGCTAATACGCCTACTATCTGAAGATCTTCAGCAATTTTTACGGCTAATTGTTCGGCCCGTTGTTGAATTTCAAAAGGTAAAGTTGATGGTGAAATTAAGAATTCAACCAAGTTTGCGGACGGATTGAACTCCATTTCAACTAAGGGGAACGTCGAAACATCTCCGTTATCATTTCTGGCGACGATCACTGCAATTTCCTTTTCGAAATCTACCCATTGCTCAGTTAAAGAGGGTGCGTCAAATGCATCAGCAAGATCCGTTTCATTCGTTACTTTATATACACCTTTGCCATCATAGCCATCTTTCCTCAGTTTCTGGATATAAGGAAAGGGTATTAAGCATTCTTTTAGGTGGTCCCTTGATGAGAAGAGCTGAAATGGCGCGGTTGGAATGTCATTTTGTTTGAAGAACTGTTTTTGCAATCCCTTATCTTGTATTAAACGTATTACGCGGGCCTGCGGAAAAACCAAAACACCCTCTTCTTCCAACCTTTCAAGTGCGTCAACATTTACCTTTTCGATTTCAATAGTAAGCATGTCCACCTGCTTGCCGAATTTGTAAACCGTTTCAAAATCACTCAAAGAGCCTACTTCAAATCTGTCACAGAGTTTTTTGCAGGGTGCATCAACATCTGGATCTAAAATAGATATACTTACATTTAAATTAATGGCTTCCTGTATAAGCATGCGTCCAAGCTGGCCTCCACCAAGAATGCCTAATCGTAGATCACCATAAAAATCTTTTTCCATATTATCCCAGTCAAGTATTTACTTAACCAACAAATTATATTTAAGTGTTAACGTTTCTATTAATAATGTTTTCTGCGCTTATTTTCTTTTGCAGTTCCAAAAATGCCCCAATTAATGCTTCGGGCCTAGGTGGACATCCTTGCACATACACGTCCACCGGTATAATTTTATCTACACCTTTTACAACATGGTATCCATGCTGCCAATAGGGGCCCCCGCAGTTAGAGCACGATCCCATCGAAATAACGTACTTTGGTTCAGGCATCTGTTCGTACAATAAACGTATTCTGTCTGCCATTTTAAAAGTTACCGTTCCTGCAATGATGATTACGTCTGCTTGCCTAGGTGATGCACGAGGAAAAACACCGTATCTATCTAGGTCATATGTGGCTGCCATTGCCCCCATCATTTCTATCGCACAACAAGCAATTCCGAAACTAACGGGCCACATAGATGACAGTCGTGCCCAATTTAAAAGATCATCTAATTTGGCGACAATAATTCCACTATCCGGATTTTTTGTGTCTGTACTCATATTAAGAATCCCTTTTTATAAATTTTGGTTTAAAAGCAGGTGTAGCAATTGCTTTTGTCTCCTCGGTTTTCTCTTCAAATTGCGGGGTTAATTGAAAAGGCTTTGTTTGATAAGACTCCTTATTTATGTCGTCGTAAATGTTGGTGGGAACGACACTTTTTATAAATGGTTTAATAGGAGAAGGTTTTATCCACTCCAAATCACCTTTTTTCCATACATAGACTAAACCCACAATCAGTATTCCAATAAAAAGAAACATCTCAATTAATGTATACCAACCCCATCTTGCGTCGGCAGCAATGAATTCTGCCGATCCAAATACCGTTGTCCAGGGAAAAATGAACACCATCTCAACATCAAACAGCAGAAATACCAGTGCGATCACATAGAATTTGGAATTAAATTGAATCCAGGCGCTACCAATTGACTCTTCTCCACATTCATAAGTACTTTGCTTAGCTGCAGATGGTTTGCTTGGTGACAGAATTTTGCCTAATAATAGCGTTAAAAGAACCATTAACGTTCCTATTATTAGATAAATGAATACCTTTCCAAATTCGGTAATCTGTGAACCATCTTCCATAAGTCCCAAAATTAATAAAAAAATTATAGATGCGACCAAGTATTGTATTCATTATAAGATAACGGAGGAGCTAATTTCCTTAGGTTTAGTCTCTTTCTTTTGCTAAAAACCTGAATTCGATTATTATTTTCTGCTCAGAACGCTTTGAAATGGGTAGATTCAACTGAAAAGGACGAAGGAATAGCGGGCTATTTCGTGGAGGTTTCAGGAAGAAGATGGCCGTTTCAAAGTGAATAATTTGGGAAAGCTAATCCAATAGCTGCCCTATGCAGCTTTGCCTTCGCTTGACTTATCCCGATAGGTCTTCACAAAGGCGCCTTGCCTAGGATGGCTATTGAATTTCTGAGCTCATAAAGAATAATTGAATTCAGGTTAAAATATGTGTAATTATTTGTTTAGCGTGGATACGGGAGTTTTCAATAAACCAAAGATGTGTATTCATGCCCCCGCAAACTACACCGGCAAGATAAAGGCCGGGAATATTTGTTTCCATTGACGACTCATTATGTTTGGGAATAAGAAGATTGTCGTCCGACAATTTGATCTTAAGTTTTTTTAGGAAATCAAAATCAGGTTGATAGCCGGTTAATGCAAGAACGAAGTCATTTGCGAGTATAAGAGGCCCCTCGGGTGTAAGTATATGCACTTTATCGCTTTCAATAGCAGATAAGCAACTATTGAAATAGGCTTTAATAGATCCTTCTGCTATGCGGTTCTCGATATCGGGTTTTACCCAGTATTTTACCCTGGGACTAATATGTTCTTTTCTAATAACCATTGTAACATGCGCTCCTTTACGATAGGTTTCAAGTGCTGCATCAACCGATGAATTACTGCTTCCTATAACAACAACATGCTGGTTAGCATAATAATGGGGGTCATTATAATAGTGTTTCACTTTAGGAAGATGTTCGCCAGGGATATTCATTAGGTTAGGCTTGTCATAAAAACCAGTAGCTAAAATAACATGTTTTGCCCGATACCCACTTTTCTTTGATTGCACTACAAAAAAATCTTCCTCCTTTGCTACACCTGTAACCTCCTCGAATAAGTTAACATGTAACTCGAACGATTGCTGAATACGACGATAATATTCTAGCGCCTCCAGCCTTTTCGGCTTAGGATTAACCGAAACAAATGGGACTCCACCAATTTCTAGTTTCTCAGAAGTCGAGAAAAACGTCATATGTTGAGGGTAATTGAATAAAGAATTCACCAAGCAACCTTTCTCAAGGATTATATAATTGAGATTTGCTTTTTTAGCCTCAATCCCACAAGCTAAACCGATAGGACCGCCGCCAATAATGACTAGGTCTAATATATCCATAATAAAACACTTATGAAGATAACTTAATGTTAGTTGAAAATCGCATGCAATATTAAGTATTAATGTTGCTATCTAGATTGCCCAGCCTGCCCGTAGCATTCTTGCGATTCGTCACAATAGAGAAACATGATCAATAAGCGACCTGAATGCCTATTGATCATGATGCTTTATTATTTACCGGCAGCTTTAGCATGGTCTGCTAAAAACTGAGCCAAACCACTGTCGGTAAGTGGGTGTTTAAGTAACGATAAGATAGCAGATAGAGGTCCTGTCATTACATCAGCCCCTATTTTAGCACATTCGAGAATATGGATGGAATGACGAACAGACGCGGCTAAAATTTGTGTTTCATATGCGTAGTTATCATAAATAAGACGAATGTCTTCAATTAAACTTAATCCGTCAGTGGAGATATCGTCCAATCGTCCAATAAAAGGAGAAACGTAAGTCGCTCCGGCTTTAGCAGCTAAAAGTGCCTGCCCTGCAGAGAATACAAGTGTGCAATTCGTTTTGATGCCCTCACTGCTAAAATATTTAATAGCCTTTATGCCTTCCTTGATCATGGGAACTTTCACAACGATCTTATCATCTAATTTAGCAAGTTCATGTCCTTCTTTGATAATATTGTCAAAATCAGTACTGATAACTTCAGCACTCACATCACCATCCACTATAGCGCAGATTGCCTTATAATGATTGATTACATTTTCAGTTCCGCTAATGCCTTCTTTAGCCATTAAGCTTGGGTTGGTAGTTACGCCGTCTAATACGCCTAAATCTTGAGCCTCTTTAATTTGCTGAAGGTTTGCTGTATCGATAAAAAATTTCATAAAAGTTGCTATTAAAGTTTTGGTTACGAATGTCACAAAAGTAACCAATATTTAGAATTTTAGAGTAGGGAAAATGAAATGATTAGAAATAAAAAATGGGCAAGCCCCTTTTATCGCACCGCTCAACCTTTTACCCTTGCTGTGTTCCCACCCTGGGGGAGTTCAAAGGGAGCTGGTCGTAAAAGACTTACCCGCCACAAAAGTAGAAAAAAATGTTAAATTACTATGATCTTTTTTTAAAGTTAATGTATTAACTTGGTAATCAGGTTGTTTTTTTTTAGCCGAGTACGGGCGGAATTGCTAATAATGTTTGTTTGCAATATTGTTAAGCATATGGTGTTATTGTAGATATTTCGTCAAA
>DATMSZ010000395.1:0-4624 GCA_035565175.1 Pseudosphingobacterium sp. | reverse complement strand
CCATATTCGAGCGCTCCCCGTTGGTCTCCTGCCCGATTGGGTCTAAATGGGCTATTTACAGGCAAACTGCCATCATTCGCTTCTTTTGCAAAAAGCACATCTAAAAAACCTTTTACGCTTCTGTTCAAAGAAAAATCACCTCTCCTACCACCCCATTCACCAAAGTGAACAACCCCGCCAAATAATTTCAACTTCCCTCTCCCAGCGCGGAGATAGAATGCTTTTTCGTGTAAGTAAGATTCATAGTAGCGGTCACTTCCCATCCAGCCATGACTAAATAATCCTTTAAATTGCAACCATCCTTTGGTAAAAGGAACTTTCTTATATTCCGATACCGATATACTAATTTTAGGTATAGGTAAGGCATTTCCACTTAGCCCCAATGATCCGGTAGAAAACGTAGGATCGACTTCGCCAATTATCTCTCTGTACCTTCCTCCACGAATTGCCCACCCTTTATAATTTAGTTTCACATTACCTTCTACTAATGTAAAATCACTAAAATGATTATGACTATACACATCCATAGTGTAACTTAATTTCAGCCTATTTTTAACGAATCTATGTTCGTTATGAATATAAACATTTGTGGAAAGATCGTCCTTACGATCCTTAATGGTTCCGTATTTATTTGCAACTAACCAAAAAGGCAAAAAGTCTTTTGAAGCGACCGTAGCCATTGTGCCTACGGACAATTTCAGCGAATCTTGCCAATACTTTACAGAATTCTGTGCAAGAGCTGAGCTTACCGGTCCTGTAAAAATGACTAATAGAAGAATTAAGCGTAATGCCATTTTTTATCATTTTTTTTTTCTCTAACCAACTCCAAAAGCTTGCCCTCGAAATTTCGCATTATGCCTTCTTTAGAAAGATATTGTATAGCATAATCTCGAGCCGCATTCCTATAATTGCTAAGATCTTGGTCAAACATCATCTTCAGCCCACGAGCTAATGCTTCAGCTGATTCCGGTTCAACTAAAACACCTAAAGAGCCTCCATCTACTACATCATATAACGAAGTATTAGGCATTGCGGTGATCAAGGCACAACCACCAGCCGAAAAAATACCGGTTAATTTACTTGGCATTACTAAGTCGGCAGCTGACTTTTTTTGCAATACAAGATGAATATCAGCAGTAGCCAATAAAGCGCTCAGTTTTTCATAGGGCTGTAATGGATAAAAGAAAATATTCGTTAAACCTCTTTGAGTTGCGGCTTTCTGAAGGTTTTCCTTATTTCCACCCGACCCGACAATTAAGAAACGAGTAGAGGGCTCATCTCTAAAAAATTCAGCCGTTTCAAGAATAATTTCAAGACCTTGTTTCTCTCCTAGATTACCCGAATAGAGTACCACCTTATCTTTCAATGGAATACTCCAGTCCTTTCTTAATGAATCTTCCATTGATAACGGCTTAACCACATTCTCATCAACCCAGTTAGGAAACATGATAAACTTTGCTTCAGATACTCCTTTAGCTAAAATTTTCCGCTGCATGCCCAAACTGATAGATGAAACAGCATGACTATTATTAAGCAGATAGCGTTCCGACTTAAACATCCAGTCTAACAATCGCTTGTTGCTGATCATCCCCAAATCCTTTGCAGCATCTATCTGCAGATCTTGTACATGGGTAAGTAATTTTGCCTTTTTTATTTTAGCATATAATAAGCCAAAGAATCCTAAATGGAAAGGAGGGTTAATGTTGATTACTACATCGCACTTTTTCTTTAATAACAATCCGAACCATTTCGGAAACACGCCCCCTAAAAAAGAAAACTCATGTAAGATTCGCTTCTTTGAAGTAACTTCTTTCGGAACGTATAAGGGGACCCTGTATACAGTAACCCCATCAATAATTTCTTTAAACCATTTCTTCCCTTTATAAGAAGGATGTATATCCCACTCAGGATAATAAGGAGGAGCTGTAATGACAGTAACTTCATGGCCCTTGTTCGCCAGCCAAGCGCCCATTTCTCCTGTATACTTTCCAATGCCGGTTAGCTCAGGATAATAATTGATACCAAATATTAATATCTTCATAGTATTTCTATTTGGAACGTTGTTTGCTTATCAACTCTTTTGTCCTCAAAACAATAAAATATTCATATATTGACTGTAATGTGGCGTAAGTAGTTCCCGCGATGCCATCCAAAAAAGCTCTTCTCCACACGACCATGTATAACCATTTAATAAAGGGTCTCCCAGGCATCTTGTAAAACAGCCCCTTCTGATGATAACGTTTTTCAGTAAAATCTTTACTAAAAAGGGCTTTCTTAAATGAAAAACTTGTTCCCTTACCCATATCCTCCAAACGCATTGCAGCCTCCATATCGGCATAGCTTAAATGGCGTTGTAACCAATACCTAAATCCCTTGCTAAAAGGATAATGATCAAGATATCCCGTTATTCTTCCTACAGGCCCATTAGGCAGAGATACCGGATTTACCAAACGCTCATAACGCATCTTATCTGGTCTAAAAAAGCGCAAATAAAAAGGAGATATCTGTGCATGCTTTAACCAACGTCCGTTCCAAGCAAAATCACGTCGCTGAACTTCGTAAGCAACGACATCGGTTTCTGAATTAAACGCCAGTAATACGTTCTTTAACTCATCGGACACCCTTTCATCTGCATCTATATAAAGTACCCAGGGATATTTAAAGGAAATGTTTGCCAGGCCCCAATTTTGGTGTGCGGACCAATTATCAAATTTACGTTGCGTTATAATTGCTCCTGCTTCCCGGGCAATTTCAACTGTACGATCTTCGCTAAAAGAATCGAAAACATGTACATCGTCACACCAACTAACGGAAGCTAAGCATTCCGGTAAGTCCTGTTCTTCATTTTTAGTTAAAATCAATACAGATACCATATGTTTATTCAGTTATAAGCTATGTTCTTTAAATCGCATTTATTAATTTCTCTTTTAACCTCTCAACATATTCAACCTTGGCTAATCAGCCATGTTACGTTCCTTCAATGGCTTGCATGGGTGTCCTGCACATACCATCCAATTAGGCATGTCTTTTGTCACAACCGAACGAGCACCAATAACAGCTCCTTCGCCAATGGTGACACCTGGGTGTACAAAGCAATCCGCAGCTACCCATGCCTTCTCTTGTATGGTAATGGGCAGTGTATACAATGGGTGACCGGCTTTTGTATAATCATGCGTGCCGGTACAGATATAAGAGCCCTGTGATATAATAGCTCTAACTCCCACTGTAATCAATCCTTGAGAATAAAGTTCTACTCCGTTAGCAATACCGCATTCGTCTTTTAAAACCAAATTCCAAGGTGCCCAAATTTTTACCTTAGGATATACATGCACTCCTTTTCCTACCTTAGCACCAAAACAACGCAAAATAAAAGCTCTATATGCATGAAGCGGTCGCGGTGAAAATCTGAAAAAAAGAAAATAACACATATCCCAAAACAACCGTTTTAATCGGTTCTGGATCGAAAATGATGCTCCGGTGTATGTATCTTTATTATGCATGTAAATCTGATTTCTCTTGGTTATCGTCAATTATTAGCGGTTTATTTCTAACATTCTTTAAGACTTGGTCGTTCAACATTCTTTTATGCTTCTCAATAGCTTCATTATCATTAAATCTATTTTTTATGAACTTTGCCGGCACCCCTCCAACAACTGTATAAGGTTCTATCGGTTTTGTAACTATTGAACCAGCTGCTATAATAGCGCCATCCCCAATAGTGATACCTGCAAAAACAATTGAATTGGCACCAATCCAAACATCACGACCGATATTTGTCCTTTTTAGTTTTGGACGCCCAGAAAAAGTTATCGGCAATCCCGGCAAATCGTAATTGTGGTCGGCACCAATGATCTGTACGTTTTGCGCTAACATTGTATACCTGCCAATCTCAACGCCTGGATAAATTAAACAATTATTCCCAATGTATGAATACTCTCCTGCTATTAAATCCCTACTTATTTTCGATCTACCACCAATATTGAAAGTCGGATGAACTCTTTTCAACCCGTAAAAATATCTAATAATCAACCGCTTATACAATCTATACAATCGAGCAAGTCCGTTATTCCTTTTCAATTTTTCAACAATTGCCATAATCTATTTGACTAAAGTTTCTTCAAAAATCTTTGCTTGATATTCCGGATTATAAAATAGATCTATTACTTTCCAGCAATTCTCTACTATCGGTATGGTCTTTACTGGATATTTTTTCAACCAATCTTCTATACATTTACTTAAAGCGTCAGTGCTTTCATACTCATATAAAGCACCTGTCTTTCCCTCAATTACAGCTTCCACTTCTGGCATTTGTATGTTTAAATTATTGTGGGATATCACCGGAGTTCCATAAGAAAGTGCATGGATCGCGGTAAGTCCAACTTCTCCAGGGGTTACACATAAATCTGAATACATCAAATAATTTGCATTCAATGACTCATCATATATAGCTCCTGTGAACTTTACATTTTTCCTTAAGCCATATATCTCCGTCAGACATATTAAATTGTCCTTTTGGTCACCATCACCTATCACCAGCAGGTTGAATGTAACATGGCCATGCTGATCACAAAGCATTTTTTGGACCTCTATTAGTAAATCAATCCTCTTAATAGCATTTAGCCTA
>DATMSZ010000394.1:0-11331 GCA_035565175.1 Pseudosphingobacterium sp. | reverse complement strand
CTATTACGAGCGTTTAGTGATAAAAAACACCCAAAACTCTTACCATTTATCTAGGTTCTATAACAATAAGGCGTCGGTTTTAAAAGACCACGGTAACTTTAAGCAAAGCTTATATTATCTACAACGGGCCCTAATTATTCTACCCATAACCTTCAAATCAAAAGATCTGTTCGGAAATCCAACAGCACAACAACTTAAAAAGCTATCGCAAAAAGATTATGCTTTTACTCCGCTTTTAGACAAAGCGGAGATACTATCCTTAGATAAAAACAATAAAATAAACTTGGGGTACGCCCTAAATACTTATCTCCTACTCGACACCTTAGTAGACTATATCCGCTGGCAGCATCAAGGAGTAAGTACTAAACTCTTTTGGAGAAAAAAATTAAACAACTTATATGAGCAGGCCATCGAAACTTCCTTTCAATTAAATGATACGGAAAAGGCGTTTTATTTTTTGGAAAAAAGTCGGGCAGTTTTGTTGCTCGATCAACTTAACAACCATGCTGCAAAAAGCTTCTTACCTAAAGAAGAAGCTGACAAAGAAGCGGCACTACGCATGCAGGTGAGTTACTATCAAAACAGTGAAGAACAAAACGATCAACTCAGCGATTTTCTCCAGGCGCAAGCAAAATTGGATGAATACGTAAAAAACTTAGAACAACGCTATCCACGGTATTATGAACATAAGTACAATAACCACGTACCAAAACTTTCAGCCGTGCAATATTATTTGGCACAAGGCCAACAGAGCTTGCTTTCCTATTACGAAGGAATGAATGCGATTTACGTTCTTGTTATAAATCCAAAAGCTAGTTTCTTAAAAAAGATTGATCCGACTATATATAATAAACAACGGCAACAGCTGGCAGCATTCTTTAGCAATAAACGATTGCTTAATCAACAATATCCCGAATATCTGAAGATTTCCAACCGCTTTTACCAATTATTATTTACGCCACTTAAACCCTATCTAACATCCCGCGTAATTATCGCAACCAGCAATGCAATTATTCCTTTTGCGGCACTAAGTATTTCCGCAAAGCAAGCCGACTATTTAGTAAATCAATATGCTTTCAGCTACACTTACTCTGCAAGAGCCTTATTAAATAATTCGGGGCGGTATTCAGCAAAAAATAACGGCACTTATTTTTTGGGTATTGCACCGGTACATTTTCCCTATAAAAGTAGTTTGGCGCCTTTATCTGCATCGGCAGATGCCTTAAACTCCAATCGGAAGTTATTTCACTCTACTTCACTCTTAATCAACGAAGAAGCAAAAAAATCAAGTTTTGAAAGCCAATGGCCCCACGCCAAAGTGGTACAATTGATTAGTCATGCATATGCCGATCAAAATTCTATCGAACCAGCTATTTATTTCGCTGATAGCAGTCTATCACTGAATGATATCCGCCAACAACAAGTACGAACACAATTACTCATACTTTCCGCTTGTCGCACAGGTGTAGGCAAAGACTATAAAGGCGAAGGGGTATTTAGCCTATCCCGAGGTTTTATGGGTACCGGTGTAATCAGCATCTTTAGCACACTTTGGGATATAAATGATCAAGACGCCTATGCCTTTTCCTATAAAATCCTAAACAAAGCGAGTAAACAAGTTCCTTTAGATATTGCCCTTCAAAATACCCAACAAGAATGGCTTAGCAAAGCCGACCGGGGTAAACAACTGCCCAATGCTTGGGCTGGTATTATTTTACTGGGGTCTAGTACTGCTTTGCCCGTGGAACCGCACAACTATAGATGGATCCTTTATACTGTTGGCATTTGCCTATTATTAGGGGGAATTTGGTGGTGGTTTAAAAATAACAAAAGAGTATAATTTAAAGACGGAAAAAAGCAAAAAAGGTATACCGATTACGAAATTCTATCGTAACTTACAGCACCTTTTCAGCACTAACCACTCATACAATGAAACGATTAACTACTTTTTCTTTAGCGTTACTTTTGTATTCATTTGCTTATGCACAACAATTAAATGTGTCTAATATAGGCCAGCGAACTTTTGATTTCAAAGATGAAAGTCGCAACCGCCCTGTGGTTACAGAACTATGGTACCCAACATCCGATACATTAAGAGCCGATGATAAAAAGTTTTCGCCTTTTTTAAGGAACTATACCGTCCGAAATGCTAAATTTCCCCAAACGAAATTGCCATTAATTATGCTCTCACATGGAACAGGCGGGGGGAGATTAACAATGGAATGGCTTGCTCAGGGATTAGCAAAAAGTGGCTTCATAGTGGCTGCTGTAGACCACTGGGGCAATACATTCGATAATAAAATAGCTATTGAATTTGTAAAACCCTGGGAACGGCCACTTGATATAAGTTTTGCTTTAACGTCTTTACTTCGTGACCATACGATGAAGGATTTGATAAATCAGAAACGAATTGGAAGTATTGGCTTCTCTTTTGGAGGTTATACTGTTATCGCGCTGGCTGGTGGGGAGGTGGACTTAAGTATGCTACGCAATTATTATAAAACTATTGGAAAAAAAGAGTTTGAGATACCCGAATACCCCAACCTGATCGGTTATTTAGATGATAGTATAGTGATTAAGACCGCAAAAAAATTACCCAGACTCAAAGATGCCCGAATAAAAGCATTTTTCGCCATATCACCTGCTCTTGGTGGGGGTTTTGCAGATGAATATCAAGTAAAAAACATAACTGCGCCGCTATATATTACTGGATTGCAGTCTGATAGCGTGGCTCCAGTAAAAAGTAATGCTCAACATTTTCACCGAATGATCCATCATTCCAATTATTACGAATTCCCCGGTGACGTAGGACATTATGTGATATTGTCTGAAGCTATCAAGGAAGTAAAAGAATCTGATCCAATATATTTCCAGGACCAACCTTCTGTTGATAGGCATCAAGTGCACGAAAAGGTCAAGGAGCTCGCTATTCGTTTTTTTAGTGATAAGCTTTAATGGATTAGCTTGTTCGCTTAGCTGTATTCCGCCATTTGTTTCGGGACATATTTTTCAAATGGCATGTCTACCAAATACTATAACGTCCTGTACCTTATAACACGAAGCATCAACATTAGCTTAATCTGCGATTGCTCTATGCATAGCAGTTTGTAAATCAGCAATTAAATCATGCTGATCCTCAATACCTACCGACAGTCTTAACAGATTATCCTTAATACCGAGCTCCAACCGATCGCTCGCTGACATTGATTTATGCGACGTTTCAGCCGGTGAGCAGATGAGACTCTCTACCCCGCCCAAACTTAAGGCCGGACGAATGAGTGAAAGGCTTTTCAAAAATTTATAGATTCTATCCGCCTCCATATTAAGCTCGAAAGACAGCATACCACCAAAACCAGTCATTTGGTCCAGTGCAAGTTGATGATCATCATGTGATGGAAGACCAGGATAATATACCCGATCAACAAGAGTCTGTTTAGTCAAACACTCTGCAATTTTCATTGCATTCAAATTCTGCCTCTGAATACGAATGGCAAGTGTTTTCAAACTACGTTCCGCAAGATAACATTGATAAGGAGACAGAGAACCTCCATACATTTTAGCAGTAGATAGTACACTAGTCTCTAGCGTATAGACTCCCGAAACCAATGCTCCATAAGGAAGATCATTATGACCACCAAGATACTTGGTGCCACTATGTACTACCATATCAATACCTAGCTGTAATGGCCGTTGATTAATCGGCGACGAAAAAGTATTGTCAACAACCGTTATGATCCCATGTTTACGTGCCAGGGCAGCAATCTCTTTTAACGGAACGATACGCAACAAAGGGTTCGAAGGGGTCTCCAAATAGATCAGTTTAGTATTCGGCTTTATGAGCCCTTTAAAACTATCCAAAGAATTATTCGCATAACTAAAAGAAATTGCTCTTTTTGGAAGCTCTTCTTCGGCAAACCTCCAAGTACCACCGTATAAGTCCCTCGAAAAAATGATGTGTTCCTGCTGTTTTACAATTGATAGGATAGCCGTGCTGATTGCAGCCATTCCCGAACTGAACGTAAGCCCCCACCTCCCACTTTCCAATTTGGAAATTATTTCACCAAGCCTTTTCTGGTTATATGTAGAATAAAAACCAGGATATTGCAGCTCTTCCTGGTCCAAATAATTATATGCCGTTGTAGGATAAACAGCAGCAGTGGCAGCATTTTCATCTCGTTGACTATTATCAAACGGATGGATACATAATGTCCTAACGTTTTTCATTAATATATTTTTATTTCAGCGTCTATAAATCAAGCTCCCGGTTACATTTGCCACAGCATATCATTTCGTAACCATCGGCGATTAAGATAAGCTTTTTCTTCAATTGACAAAAGGCCTACCTGTCAACCTAGAGCTTGATCTCTCAGAATGCGCATGTATTTAATCCTTTTGATTAATGCGATACCTTAGTTGTTATGGCAACTGCAATGATGCAGGGCCAAATTCTTCAAAGTAAATGGTGCTTTTATCTACTCCCTTAGTTATTAAGAATTCATAGTGCTTTCTAATAAATGTAGCTGGACCACATATATAATACTTTGTCTTCTCCTGTAATATGGTTTCATCCAGCAGATCTAAATTCACCCATCCTTCATATGTATTTGCATCCATTGAATCTGAGCCCAGCACATCGTAAAAAATATGACTGTTGAGTTGCTTATTTTTTTCCGACCAAGCAGCTACTGTTTCTCTAAAGGCATGCACATGCTCGCCTCTACAACCATGTATCCAGGTTATAGGCTGCTGGTGCTCTTGTTTGACTAAAGTCTCCAACATCGAAACTAAAGGAGTCTGTCCTACCCCACCACTTATAAATACCACTGGCGTGTCTATTGTTGCATTTAGTACAAAGTTCCCTGCGGGAGCAGAAACATCAATTACATCACCCACCTTTATGGTATCATGCAAGGTATTGCTTATAATGCCATCAGGGTGTATATTTCCTTTTTCTTTTTTTACAGAAATGCGGTAGTAGGAACCATTAGATGCGTTAGAAATACTGTATTGCCTTGGTTGCAACAAGTTTAGTTCTGGGAGGAATAGCCGTACGCTTATATACTGCCCAGGTGCGAAATCCGCAACTGCACCACTATCCGTTGGATATAAGTAAAAAGATGTTATCTCTGCCGATTCTTCTACTTTATTCTTTACTAGGAAGGGACGCCACCCGGTCCATCCACCAGTCTTTTTCACCTGATTACTATATAACGAAGCTTCATGGCCCGACATTAGTTGCGCTAATTGATTATAAGCTGCCAACCAAGCGTCCAAAATTTCGGGTGAGGCCGCGTCACCAAGCACTTCAGCAATAGACGCTATTAAATGTTTGCCCACTATCTGATAATGCTCCGGTCTGATATCAAGACTTGTGTGTTTATGTCCAATATTATCCACTACTGGAAATAATACGGAAGGATTTTCAATATTTTCTGCATAAGCAAGTACGGCCATTGCCAAAGCGATCTGCTGTTTTTTATTCTGCTGATTACCCATGTTAAACATATTTTTCAACTCGGGATTATGAGAAAACATGCGGTTGTAAAAATGGGTAGTCAATAAAACGCCATGTTCTTTTAAAATCGGAACGGTTGCCTTAATGAGATCTTTTTGTTCTGTTGTCATTGTTGTAATTGTTTAAAAATGTATGTATGTTATTTAAATATATTAATACCTTTTTATCTTTTATTATGATAAAAAAATCAGACCTTTTTCAGACTGATTAAACCGCTACCTAGTTCTCTATTGAACTGTCCAATCGTAGTGGTATTTAACATATGGGTAATTTGATTGCGCACCTTCTTAAACTCATGATGCAGCGGGCAAGGATTCGTTTCAGAACAATGCGCAAGCCCCATTCCGCAACCATTAAAAATTTCATCTCCATCAACGGCCATTACAATATCAGCCAAGGGCCGGTTTAATGCTTCACTCTCCATATAAAAGCCTCCATTAGGGCCTTTTATAGAACTGATCAGTCCCTTTCTACTTAGATCTTGTAATATCTTAGCCAAAAAGTACTCCGGGGAATCTATTTTTGACGCAATTTCTTTAATACCAACCCTATTACCAGAAATGGTATTACTCGCAATATAAAATACTGCTCTCATTGCATACTCGCAGGTTTTGGAAAAAATACCCATGATAAAAATTCAATATAGAGGTGTTTTCAAAAAGGTGAAGGACCTCCACTCTACACATTCAATTATTAGCAAAGATAATAAAAAACCACCTAATAAAAGACTTTTTTATCTTAATTTATCTATTAAGCCTAATGAATAACTCGTAAAGTTAAAAGAAGGGTAATGTCAGTGGCAGAATGTTCTTGCAACTATGTGTCGTAATTATCTAATAATTTGCTAAAAACAGCATAATAATAACCTTCAGATTAAAATGAAATTAAAAAAAGGTTAAAATAAGACAAGATTAAGGTAAAATCCGACAACAAACAGCAGCGACAGAACAATAAATTTGATTAACTTTTCAAAAAAATAAGAGAACATCAACCCAATTCAACAAAAAACTAAACAACATGAAAAAAAGAACCATTACTCTCTTGGTTTCTAGTTTTTTCTTATCAACTGTCCTCTACGCACAAACGGTATTGCGTGGAGTCGTGGTAGATAAGGAAAAAAAGCCAATTCCGGGTGTTTCAGTCACCCTCGAAAACGGCAAAGGTACTTCTACAGGACCTAATGGAGAATTTTCCATTACCTATGATGGACCTAGCCTATTAAAAGTATCTGCTATCGGGTACGAAAAACAACAGCTTTCGATTTCCAAGCAAACTAATTTAGAAATCGTTCTAAGCGATGACGCACAAGCATTGAATGAGGTGGTGGTAACTGCTTTGGGTATATCTCGGGAAAAAAAATCCTTGGGATATGCTATTCAGGAAGTAAAATCGGAAGATTTAACCAAATCAGGACAGCTCAGCGTTACGGGAGCGCTTTCGGGGAAAGTAGCAGGCGTGCAAGTGAATCAGTTTGGCGGTACAGTTGGCGCTTCCTCCCGTATTTCAGTCCGTGGAAATTCATCATTAAACAGCGATCAACAGCCTCTTATTGTAGTGGATGGCGTGCCAATTAACGGTGATAGTCAGCGTTCGGGCGATAACACCTATAAGGGGGTTGATTATGGTTCGGGCTTGAATGACATCAATCCAGAGGATATTGAATCGATTAACGTTTTAAAAGGCGGTTCAGCTGCCCTTTACGGTATGCGTGCGGGAAATGGTGTTATTTTAATCACCACTAAATCTGGAAAAAATGCAAAGAATGGAGTAAGTATATCTTACGATGGTAATTTCACTATAGATCGTGCTTATACCTATCCGAAATTACAGAATTTATATGGACAGGGACACGACGGTGATGAACACCATTATAGTTTGGACGAAGATGGTTTAAGCTATCAAGATTATGCCGCTCAGAAAAGCTTTAGGTATGTGGATGGTACTGGAAATGATGAGAATAGTGTTAATGATGGTTTTGATGAATCTTGGGGTCCTCGATTGGACATAGGTTTAAAATTACCCCAATTTGATAGTCCGGTAATTGATGGCATTCGCCAGGCAACCGACTGGATTTCGCATCCAAATAATGTTAAGGAATTTTTACGTACCGGTTATTCAATGAATCATAACGTATCATTACTCTCCCGTACGGATAAATCAAGTACGCGCGTATCAATGTCGTACAGAAACCAGCAAGGTACTGTTCCAAATACAGATCAACGAAGATACAGTTTACAATTGAATAATAACATAAACATCAGCGATAAGGTCTCTTATGATGTGATGGGTAATTATTCAAGAACCGAAAGTGATAATTTATTAAACCAAGGTTACGAAGGAAACAACCCAATCAATGGGTTCATTTGGTCTGGCCGTCAGGTAAATATGGCCAGCTTAAAAGCCAACTGGGATCAGCGGGATGAAAAAGGCGATTACACCTATTATAACTGGAACCAAAGCTACCATATCAATCCTTTCTTTAATGTATATGAAAACACCAATAGCTTCCAACGGGATCGGTTCTTTGGAAAGACCTCCATGTATTATCAACCGTTTGAATTTTTAAAATTTGAAGGTAGAATGGGCTTTGACTACTACGGATCAAAGGCATTGGAAAAGAATTATTACAATACGTCTTATAGGGAAGGTATGTTCAGAGATATCAAACAGGATAACACGGAGTTAAACTTAGATTTTATTGCATCTTTCAATAAACAGCTAAACGATTTCAGTCTATTCGCTATGGCAGGGGTCAACTATCGAGATGCAAAATGGTCAAGAACAATGCAAGGCGCAGATGCATTAACCGTATTAGGAGTCTATACTATTGCCAATAAAAAAGGAGACGCTATTACCGAAATGGATCACACGCATATCCGATCGAATTCCGTATATGGGTCCGCATCTCTAGGTTGGCGAGAGCAGTTGTACTTCGACGCTAGTCTGCGTAATGATTGGAGCTCAACGGTGAAAGACGACTTTTTCTATCCTTCGGTGAGCTTAAGCTGGTTACCAACAACCAGCTTCCCAAGCTTAACTGGAACGGCCTTTTCATTCTGGAAATTGCGGGCTAGTTGGGCGGAGATCGGTGCAGGGACCTCAGCCTATCAGAATCAACTGTACTACTATGCGCAAAGCAATTCTTTTGATGGTGTAGCACAAATGTATAAGAGTATGACTTATCCAAATAAGAACTTAAGACCTGAAAACACTACTACTTGGGAGGTAGGAACGGAATTAGGCTTTTTAAATAACCGCTTGCATGCCGATTTCACTTATTACTACAAAAAAACCGTGGATCAGATTCTGAATGTAAGTACGTCCAACGTTGTAGGGTTTAATAAGATGGTTTTAAACGCCGGCGAGATACAAAACAAGGGTGTCGAGATAATGCTGTACGGCGATATTATTAAAAAAGAAAGCGGTTTAAATTGGCGGAGTACAGTTAATTTCGCCAAAAATCAGAGCAAAGTAATTGAGCTGTATCCACAATTGGGTGTCAACGACTATCAGATTGGCTGGACGTGGGGCATTGCCACAATGGCCAGAGCCGGTGAGCCTTGGGGTATGTTGGTGGGCCCCGGATATGATCGCGTGGAAGATGGACCCATGGCGGGTGCCATAAAAGTAACTTCCGACGGTCTAGTCAGAAGTAAAGCGAGTCAGAATTTGGGAAATATTAATCCAGACTTCTTACTAAGCTGGCGTAACGATTTTACAGTTAAAGACTTTTCTTTCGGCTTTATGCTGGATATGCGTAAAGGAGGTGATATCTGGTCGCAAACCATGAGCCATAGTTATGTGGCTGGAACTGCAGAAATTACAGCTGAAAACGGTATACGCGAACGGGCAATCGTTGCTGGGGTAGATGTCATGCCTAATGAGCGTTTTGCCATGCAGGCAGCGGACGGATCTTGGGTACAAAACACCATTGCTACAGATGCTCAAACATGGTATGAATCAGGGGGTATTGACCAAATGTACGTGTTTGATGGGTCCTTCCTAAAACTTCGCGAAGCTTCCATCACTTACACGGTTCCACAGAAATACCTACAACGCTTAAAAGGAATTAAACGGGCGAATATTTCACTTATTGGCTCTAACCTTGCCTTACTCTGGGTTCACAAATCAAATACGATGCGTCTCGATCCTGAAACAGGAGGTGTGTCAAGCGATAGCCGCGGTGTAGGCTTTGAACAGGCGTCTGTGCCTACATCCCGTAGTTTTGGATTGAAGTTAGGAGTCACATTTTAACAAAGAAAATCATGAAAATTAGAAATAGATTAAAGACAATAGCTATTGTTGCATTATTTACAGCGATAAGTGGATGCTCCAGGACTTTTGACGAGGTCAACACCGATCCCGATGCACTACCGGATGTACCACCAACGAATATGCTCTCAAACGTTTTACGGAATTCTGGTGAACAATTCGGGGGAGATATTGATGGCTATGGCACTTTTGCGGGGTATATTGTCAAGATACAGTATTTGGACTATTTGGGAGGCCTTGTACCTACCAATAATGGCTACGGTAACCGCTGGTATGCTTGCTATTATAACAATACACAATTAAAGGATCTGCTGGCTAAAACGGAAGAAGCTGCCGATGCTTATAAAAACATCCGATTAGTTGCCCGCCTATGGCAGTGTTATATGTGGCAATACTTAACCGACGGTTGGCGGGATGTACCTTACTCAGAAGCCCTTCAAGGAGCGGAGGAAGAAGGCAGTATACTAAAAGCGAAATATGATAAACAGGAGGATATTTACCCTGCAGTAATGGCAAGTTTAAAAACAATTGCCGATGAAATGGCTACTGGTTTCGGTTCGGACGATGTGGGTGAGGGCGATTTCATCTATGCAGGTAATATGGAAAAATGGCAGCGTTTTTGCAATTCATTAAGGCTTCGCATGGCTATCCATATAGCTGGCGTATCGCCAGAACTAGCCAAAACTACCATTGAAGAAATCTGCACGCAGCCTGAAAAATATCCCGTAATCAATTCTAATGCGGACAACTGTTACTTATATTGGCCTGGTGCCGCACCCTATTACGAACCATGGTATAAAACGGGATATACGGGCGATTCGCGTGTAAACAATTTTGGTATGGCGGATATTTTCATAGACCATTTAAAAGAGATGGAAGATCCACGCATCGCGAGTGTGGCCAATGTTGCTTCAGATGGGGAATATCGTGGCTATCAGAATGGTGCAAAGACGCCTCCACCTGTATTAACTCGGATTTCATACATAGGCGACCGTTATATGAATAATGCTGCAGGTTTTACACCCTTCTTTAAATCCTGCGAAAGTTATTATATTATGTCAGAAGCGGCTATGCTGGGTTATAACGTGGGTATCAGCGCACAGGAAGCCTATGAAAAAGCAGTACGGCTATCGATGGAAGATAACGGCATTAGCCAAGCCGTTACAGACACCTACCTGGCAGGAAAAGGCAAATGGGATAACACCAAAGAACGCATCTGGTGGGATGAATGGGTTGCACTTTTCAAAGACAACTTCGAGGCTTGGGCGCTGTATCGCAGAACGGGAATACCTTCGACGAACTACCCGTCGCTGAATTCTATCTATGGCGATGCCCACAATGATCAACCCTTCCGACTACCCTACCCCAACAATGAGTATCTCTTTAATAGAGAAAATCTAGATGTTGTACTAAGTAATGTGTCCGATTACGCTTGGGGACAACAAATGTGGTGGGATACGCGAACTGGTGTTAAGTAATATATGCAAGCAAAGGCTATTTAAAATAGCATGCTGATCAAAAAGATCATAAGCAGTAAAGCCGAC
>DATMSZ010000393.1:0-4476 GCA_035565175.1 Pseudosphingobacterium sp. | reverse complement strand
ATCGCCAACGCCGCCAGCATCGGACTAAGAAAGCCTAGTGCGGCTAATGGAATAGCAAATATATTGTAGAAAAATGCCCAAAATAAATTTTGTTTGATAGTAAGTAGGGTGTGTTTTCCTATTCGGAGCAAAGTGATAATAGACTTTAGGTCGTTATTTAATAATACTACTTTAGCGGATTGAATAGCAACCTGACTAGCATTTCCTAATGATATTCCCACATTGGCAGTAGTAAGCGCTGGACCATCGTTTATTCCATCACCCACCATTGCTACTTTGCCTTTTTGTTTCAGGTCTTCTATAATGGCTAATTTTTCATGTGGTAACTTTTCGGCATAGACCTCTTCAATACCTATTTTGTTGGCCAAAGCCACACATTTTTCTTTTCGATCTCCGCTCAATAGTACTGCTGTAATACGGCGTTCTTTTAATATTTTTATCAAATCAGCTGCGCCCGGCTTTAATTCATCTTCAATTGCAATTTTAGCTACAGGCAGGTCATTCTTTAAGAGAAAAATATCGTGTTCCTTAGCATAATCGGCATTAACAAGCTGTTTAGAGCCTATTTGATAAGTATTTCCTTCACTGTCGATTCCCTTCATGCCAACACCTTTTTCTTCTTTCACTTCCGTAAAGATTATTTTTTTTGTGGCCTTCTCTTTCAAGATATTTACTAATGATTTAGCTATAGGATGATTGGAATGGCTTTCTAGACCAACCACGATAGACGCAGTTTCTGCTTCTGCCAAGTCGCTTTCTATCGCTCGTATACTAAAGTTACCGGAAGTGAGCGTACCTGTTTTATCGAAAACCATATAATCTAAATCGCTCATTTCTTCAACGGTTTCGCCACCTTTAATTAACACGCCATTTTTAGCGCTCCTACCCAATCCCACCATTACAGCTGTAGGCGTAGCCAGTCCCATGGCGCAAGGACATGAAATGACCATAACGGCGATAGCATTCATGAGCGACTGCCGGAAGCTTACATCAAATGCAAAATAGGCGAGTAGAAAAGTAAGAATAGCTACTCCTATTACGATAGGTACAAAAATACCTGCAACTTTGTCTCCCAAACGCTGAATAGGAGGTTTTGAAGCCTGTGCACGCTTCATTAAATCGATAATTTGTGCGAGTACCGTCTTATTTCCAACCTTGGTAGCAGTTATTCTTATACTGCCTTGTTCCACAATTGTTCCACCGATCACACTCTCGTATTTAACCTTTTCAACAGGTACACTTTCTCCGGTGAGCATCGATTCATTCACAGATGCATCGCCCCATATAATATCTCCATCTGTAGGCACCTTGTCACCTTCATTCACCAATAAGGTATCACCAACGGAAATATCTTTGGCATCTATTGTTTCAATTTCACCATTTACAATCCTCCTCGCTGTACTTACCTGAATTTTCATCAGATCTTTCACGGCAGAGGTCGTTTGCGTTACTGATCTTTTTTCAAACACATTTCCTAATAGCACCAGCGTAATGATAGTGGCCGATGTTTCATAAAACATATATTGGGGTCCAAGATTTAAGAAGGTCCCGATTAAACTATATATAAAAGCAGAACTCGAACCTACAAAAATGAGTACATCCATATTTGGTACACCTCCCCGGATGGAATTTATAGCACTTTTCCCGAAATATGCGCAGCCAAGAACAAAAACAGGCAAGCATAGTACTAACTGCACATATGGATTATGCAACCAAGGAATAGGCAAAAACATATGAAAAAAGAGAGGTATGGTAAAAAGCAAACTAAATAAAAACTTATGTTCAACCTTGGAAAGAAAACCTTCCTTTACATCGGCAGATTCTTCCTGTTGTACTTTAAAACCAAGACCTTCGATATCAGCAATTACTTGAGGTACATTAACATTTTCTTGTGAAGAGAATTTCACTTCTTCGTTAGCGAAACTTACAAAAACATTTTGGTAACCTTTTTTCTCCAGTAATTTGTGTACAGAGAGCGCACAGTTATTGCAGTGCATTCCTGTTACGTGAAGCTCAACTAATTTATTTTGTTCTTGCATAGCTCTAATTTTTATGTCTGATGAGCAATTCGTTAAATGCTAACAGCTTGCACCTAAGTCTTGCCCATTCTCCAATACAAAAGTAAATCTCATGATTATGATACCCAATAACAAAACGAGGTATTAATGGTACTTATCAAGGATTTTCGTAATTTTACCCTATTAAATTGTGTAACATGAAAGACGTAGCGAAACAGCATATTCCCATTTATAATGTATCTTCTATTTCTGAAGGCCATTCAGATGATTTTAACATTGTCAAGCTTACGTATGGACACGACCGGTATGAAAAAACCACACATCCTCACCGGCATGACCACTATACGTTGCTGGTTTTATGTGAAGGTACAACAAAACAATTTATAGATTTCAAGGAATATGAAGCGAGCGATGCTGCGCTACTATTTATGCGACCCGGTCAGGTTCACTATGAAGTTAATCCGGGTAATGCTACCATGTACCTTATAACTTTTACAGGAGAGTTTTTATTCTCTTATGCAGCAGATAATCACTGGGATCAACAGTTCAATACCAACCTGCTTTCATTGAAACAATCCGAACTGCAGGACCTTCTGCCATTTTTACAGCTAATAGAGGCAGAGCATAAAGTGCTGCAACAGAACAAATCTATCGTGGCACATATATTGTTGGCAACGCTTGAAAAAACCGAGACTTTTATCGCGTCACATACAAGGCTAGCTGGCCGAAAAAGATACAGCTCGTTGATGCGTAATTTCCTTTCATTGGTGGAAGAAAACTTTCTTACAGAAACAAAGGTAATAGATTATGCATCCAAGCTATATATATCGGCTGGACATTTAAATGACGTAGTAAAGGAAATGACAGGCACTAATGCAAAAACGCTCATTGATGAAAGGAGGGTTCTGGAAGCAAAAAGGTTGTTGTTTTGGACGCAACTTCCTATACGGGAGGTAGGATGGAAGATTGGTTTTGAAGATCCGGCTTATTTTACCCGTTTCTTTAAAAAGCATACGGGCAAATTACCGGCTGCATTTCAAAGAGATATACAAAAAAATATTCATGCTTAAGATATATGAACGCGCAACAAGAATACATAGCAAAAACAAACCACATGAAAAGAGATCTCCTGTTACTTTTTGTTAAGATTCTTTTATTTATACCCTTAACGTATACACTTGTAGAGTACAAATCTTATTACGAGCAAGCACCACTATTGGGAAGGTTGGCTTATTCATTAAATGTTTTCTTGTCGGCTAACATCTTTATTTCAGGTTTAAGAATTATACTTATCTCATGGTACCAACGCCGTTCTACCTTTTTCCATACAAGTGCAAGAGGGAGTTTTGTTTTGGGAGTAAATAGAATTGCATCCGTGCTTAATGCCATTGTTATATTTTTCAGCTTAATGATGGCCTTTAAGATTAATCCCAAAGATTTCTTAACAAGTATCACCATTGTTGCCGCGGCTATTGCCTTGATCTTTAAAGATTACATTACAAACATGATTAGCGGATTAATTATCATGTTTTCGGATCAACTAACGTTGGGTGATTACATTAGAATAGGAGAATATGAGGGTCAAATAATAGATATCACATTGGTTAACATTGTCATCAATAATGACGACGACGACATCGTGATGATACCTAATAATTTTGTATTTACTACCAATATCGTTAACCAATCGTTTCAGAATTCACGAAAAGTTAGTGTTGAATTTGAGCTGGCACTTAACCATACAATGGATCGTGAAGAATTAAAGAGGCGACTTGGACAACTCCTCGATAAGCATAGTAACGAAGTGCTCGAAAACAGTATGAAATTAAAAGTACTTTCTGTACAAAAGGATGTTGCTAAATATAAAATTCAGTTTACGTTGACCAATCATGGTAAAACACAATCCCAGTTTATTAAAAATATTGTGCTGAACGAAGTGTTGAAGATTGGAAACGAGACCTAAGAAAATTATACTTTCCTTAATTTTACCCCCTTAACAAAATGATGACTTCCTTTTTCAAGGATAAGATTTGCTCTAAACCGTGTAGGAAGTATGTTCTTAATCAGATTTGGCTTATTTATAAGATCCCAAATATTATTTGCTAAAGCTATTGTCTCATTTTCGGATAAGCCGGCATAGCGATGAAAATAAGAGTTAGGACTTTGAAAAGCAGTACGTTGAAGTTGTCTAAAGCGCGAAACGTACCATTCTAGTAGATTCTTCTCGTTTGCATGCACATAGATAGAATAATCAAAGAAATCAGAAACGAATACCTGCGGACCTATGTGTTTTTCACTTAAATCAACTTGTAATACATTTATACCCTCTACGATAACAATATCCGGATTTGATATTTCCTGAACTTCATCTTCCATAATATCATACTCCAAGTGTGAGTAAATAGGGACTGTCAATTCCTCTTTACCTGCTTTAACATCAGCCAAAAAATTAATGAGC
>DATMSZ010000392.1:0-15547 GCA_035565175.1 Pseudosphingobacterium sp. | reverse complement strand
GTTTACCTTTTTTCTCAAAGCCCTTTTTTCTTTTTTTCTTCTTCTTATGGATAGGGATAATTTGAGGCCCTTCCCCTAAAAATTCAGGTAATGGACATTCGTCCACTTTACGGTCCATCATTTTTTCTATCGCTAAAAATTTGCGAAAATCTCGATTGTTAACGAAGGTTACCGCTGTGCCTGTTCTTTCTGCCCTCGCTGTTCGGCCAATACGATGTATATAATCTTCCGGATCTGAAGGAACATCATAATTTATTACCAAATCAATCCCTTCAATATCAATTCCTCTCGACAGGACGTCCGTTCCTACCAATATATTCAATTTCCTGTTTTTGAAATCGAGTAGAATTTTTTCTCTTTCATCTTGTTGCAGATCGGAATGAAAAGCTTTAACTTTCAGGTTACTTTGATAAAGTTCTTTATCCAACGATTTAACATTCTCCTTCGTTCCTGAAAAAATTATAATGCTCTGATATTCATTTCCTGCCAATATCTGTTTTACAAGAGCCGTTTTTTGTTCATCAAAAGTGCGATAGTATTGTTGTTTGATTTTTTCGGCAGGCTGTGAGATGGCTATATTTACATGTTGGGGATCCTTTAACAGCATTTTTGCGAAAGAGCGTATTTTAGGAGGCATTGTGGCCGAGAACAACAAGGTCTGGCGCTGCTCAGGTAGCTCTCGGGTGATACGCTGAATATCATCTTTGAACCCCATGTCAAGCATTCTGTCTGCTTCATCCAATACAAAAAATTGTATTTTATCCAGCTTTACTATACCCGATGCAATGTGGGCAATGAGTCTTCCTGGCGTTGCAATAACAATGTCTACCCCTTCCCTGAGAGATCGCCGTTGCTGTTCATATTCTATACCATCTCCTCCGCCATACACTGCAATAGAAGAAATACCTGTAAAATATGCCAAGCCTTCGATCTGTTGGTCGATTTGCATAGCAAGTTCCCGTGTAGGCGCTAAGACCAAAGCACTTATGGAAGGTTTTTCCTCTAGTCTGCAAATAGCATCCATTAAAGGTAAAAGATAAGATGCAGTTTTACCTGTGCCGGTCTGTGCACATGCTATTAGATCATTTTTTTGTGAAATTAACGGGATGGTTTGTTCTTGTATAGGTGTAGGGGTTTTAAAGCCCATACTGTTTAAGCCTTCAAAAAGTCGCTCGTCAAAATTGAAATCGCTAAAATTCAAGATAATAATTATTTTTTTGATTGTAAATTTAGGCAAAATTGTTCTTATATCCAATTCTTTACAAGTAACTAAGACAAGACGAAGGAACCATAATCAGCAAATAAGCAAGCACGGTTGGGAAATTTAAATACAATGATTGGACAAAATGAGCGTTCTTTCGCCGATAATTTAAGCGGTAGGAGCATTGAATCGGTATTTATAAACTGGAAATGAAATTACCACTGATACCTTGGTACTTATGCCACTTCTGCTAATAATTCATATTTAAATTCAGTATATAATAAAAAAGACCAAAAAAAATTCTACTTTTGTACCCCGTACAAGAACATGCTGCTATAGTTAAAACGTACTATACGGTATATAATTTCCATTTTAAATATCATGACCAAATACATCTTTGTTACGGGCGGTGTTACTTCTTCACTAGGTAAAGGTATCATATCAGCTTCATTAGCAAAATTACTTCAGGCTAGAGGGTACAGAGTTACCATTCAAAAATTTGATCCATATATTAATATCGATCCGGGAACATTAAACCCATATGAACATGGCGAATGCTATGTAACCGAGGATGGTGCTGAGACAGATTTGGATCTTGGTCATTATGAACGTTTTTTAAACACTCCTACTTCTCAAGCGAATAACGTTACTACTGGTCGTATTTATCAGCAAGTTATTGAGCGTGAACGTGCAGGTGAGTATTTAGGGAAAACGGTACAAGTGGTGCCGCATATCACTGATGAGATTAAGCGAAGAATGCGTTTACTTGGTGAGACAGGTGATTATGATATTGTCATCACCGAGTTAGGTGGTACGGTGGGCGATATCGAGTCTTTGCCCTTTATTGAGGCGGTTCGTCAGCTTCGTTGGGAACTTGGTAATAACGATTCATTGGTTATTCATTTAACATTAGTTCCGTATTTAGCAGCTGCCGGTGAGTTGAAAACCAAGCCAACACAGCACTCAGTAAAAATGCTGTTAGAATACGGTATACAACCGGATATATTAGTTTGTCGTACAGAGCATCGTATAGGGCATGATATCCGTAAGAAGATTGCCTTGTTCTGTAATGTAAATATTAATGCTGTAATTGAATCGGCAGATGCTTCTTCTATTTATGATGTACCACTATTGATGTTGAAGGAACAGCTGGATAAAACTGTTTTGGCGAAACTTAAACTGTCAAATAAAAACGAACCTGATCTAGAAACCTGGAAAGCATTTTTAGGACGTGTCAAAAATCCTACATCGGAAGTAAAAATAGGCTTAGTAGGTAAATATGTAGAGCTACCAGATGCATATAAATCGATTAATGAATCTTTTATTCATGCTGGTGCGCAAAATGAATGTAAGGTTTCTGTTAGAAGCATTGCAGCAGAAAGCATAGATGACAACAATGTGGAAGAAAAATTAAAGGGGCTCGACGGTGTTTTAGTTGCTCCCGGATTTGGCGAACGTGGTTTAGAGGGTAAAATAGCGGCTATAAAATATGTAAGAGAAAATAACATTCCATTTTTTGGTATTTGTTTGGGCATGCAAGTAGCGGTTGTTGAATTTGCTAGGAATGTGCTTGGTTTAAAAGGAGCAAATAGTTACGAGATGGATAAGAAAACGAAGCATCCGGTGATTAATCTGATGGAAAATCAGAAAAATGTCAAAAATATGGGTGGAACAATGCGTTTAGGAGCTTATCCTTGTGAATTGAAGAAAGGAACGAAGGCTGCCGCGATATATGGTAAACCAAAGATTAGCGAGCGACACAGGCATCGTTACGAGTTTAATAATGAATACTTAAAGCAATATGAGGCGGCCGGGATGATTGCGTCTGGCATCAACCCAGACAATCATTTGGTGGAAATTATTGAACTGAAAGACCATCCTTTTTTCGTTGCAGGACAATTTCACCCAGAATTAAAGTCGACAGTGGCAAATCCTCATCCACTTTTTGTTAACTTTGTTGCCGCTTCATTAATAAAAGCTGGAAAAAAGAAAGAAGTAAAATAGAATAATAAGGAACCTATATAATTTCAAATATATAATTTAGACTGAAACAGTAGTATTAAGATGGATAGAAATACCTTTACTGGCCTGTTCTTGATCATGGTAATCTTGGCAGGATCGGTATTTTTTATGAAACCCTCTGAAGAGGAAATCAAAAAAGAACAGCAATTACAAGATTCCATTGCTCAGCGTAAAACACCTGATCAAAAAAAATCAACCGATAGTTTGTTTGCCGCTCAACAAGGCTTGGAAGCTTCTACAATTGATTCTACACAAATGACAGGACCGTTTGGTGGAGCGAAAGTTGGTGCTGAAGAATTGATTGTACTGGAAAACGAATTTATAAAAGCATCAATTAGTACAAAAGGTGGTAGAGTTAAGTCGGTAGAAGTAAAAGGAGAAAAAGATTATAAGGGAAACCCCTTGGTTCTCTTTAATGGCAATAAAAATAAATTTGGCTTACAGTTTTCTACCGCAGGTGTTAATATAAACACAAATGATTTATACTTCCTTCCCCAAAGTAAAGGAAGTATAAATGTAAGTAAAACTGATTCTGCTTCTCTTACCCTGCGCTTAAATTATGCCGAAAATAAGTATATAGATTATATTTATAGCTTAAAAGGAGAAAGCTACCAGTTAGGGTTTACCGTGATTACTAAGGGGATGCAAGATGTTGTGGCACCTGCAGAAAGCAAATTGGTACTGAACTGGGAAGCTGAGCTGCCTCAGAAAGAAAAAGATATGAAGGATGAACGGAATCGTTCTACGGCATATTTTAGATTGTCTGATGGAGACGTGGATGAGCTGAGCACTACCAGTGATGATAGTAAGGAAATTGGTAAAACGGATTGGATATCTTTTAAACAGCATTACTTTTCGAATGTGCTGATTGCTAAAAATGGTTTCAGTAATGGGTCTCTTAAGGTAACTACCTTAAGCAGTGACGAGATTGTGAAATCTTTTGCTGCTAACATGGATTTGAGTTTTAATAGGCAGGATGTGAACTCCTACCCTATGGCTTTCTATTTTGGTCCTAATAAATACAGTATTCTAAAAGACCAAGGTCTTGATCTGGAAAAACAAATTAATATGGGATGGGGTCCAATGAAGTGGATCAACAGATTTATTACACTCCCTGTATTTAATTTATTGGAAGGGTTTAACTGGAACTATGGTTTGATCATTTTAGTGCTCACGATTTTGCTTAAGATCGTGCTTTCTCCACTTACATATAAATCGTATGTTTCGATGGCGAAAATGCGTGTATTGAAACCAGAAATGGATGAAATTAAGGCGAAGGTGGGAGAAGATAATCAGACGCTTTTACAACAGGAATACTTAAAGTTGTATAAACAGGCTGGTGTAAACCCAATGGGAGGATGTATCCCAATGGTCCTCCAGATGCCTTTTATGATTGCATTCTTCTTCTTTTTCCCGAATTTATTTGAATTAAGGGGAGAAAGCTTTTTGTGGATGAAGGATCTTTCTACCTATGATTCTATCATAAATTTCCCAATGATACCCATTATCAACATTAACCACATTAGTTTAATGTGTATTTTAATGACTTGTGCTACATTAATTTCTACGTGGTATAATAATATGGTGTCTGGTGCAACGGGACAAATGAAGTACATTGGATATTTTATGCCTTTGATCTTCTTTTTTGTTTTGAACAGCTATCCTGCGGGTCTGAATTATTATTACTTCTTATCTACCTGTTTTACGTTTGTAATACAATTTTTCATCAGACAGTCTATTAACGATGAAAAAATACACGGAATGATACAAGCAAATAAGAAGAAACCGGAGACTGGCAAAAAGAAATCGTCATTCCAAAAAAGAATGGAAGATTATATGCGTCAACAACAAAAAACGAATAAGAAATAGAATATCATATAATATTGAAGGGAAGGGCGCATTGAATGTGCCCTTTTTTGTTTTTGTAGTGTGAATTTGATGAGTCGCTACTGCCGTATCCTCCAAGGTCATTCTTGCCCTACACACGATCTCCAAAGTTGTCGGCAAGAGCAGCCTATGTAGGTTGCTCTTTTCCGAATAGTTTTCGAAACAGTGAAACTTTTATCTTAATGAACCATTCTTCATCCTCCTTTTTAAGGGGGTAGACAGTAACGTAATTTCCCTGCCCCTCTGCCCCTCTCCCATTTTCTAGATTAAAAGCATGTCTATGGTAAGGGCAGACGAGCTGTCCTTTCTCGCACCAGCCCAAGCTTAAATCTGCACCTGCGTGCGGACATTTACTACCGGTTGCATACAGCTTATTTCCATCATTAATAAGGCAAATGGTTTTACCTACCAATTTTATTTTGGTGATAGTATTTGTATCGGGCAGTAAATGAGAATCGATCTTATGCCATTCTTTCATTTGAACGTTTTTTTTTGATCTTTACATCAAATTTGGTTTCAAGTATTATTTTTTAAAACTAAATTTTTATAAACTTAGATAATTTGTCTTTTATATGCTATAAATCGTTGTTTAAAATTAAGAAGATGAAAGTAGATGAAAAATTACTTAATAGAATAAGAGAAGCATTGATGCACCTCGACAATATAGAGGAAAAGCCCATGTTTGGAGGGGTTTGTTTTATGGTAAATGATAAAATGTGTATTTGTGCAAGAAATGATAGAATGATGTGTAGGGTTGGACCTAAAGAATATGAAGCTTGCTTGGAGGAAATAGGTTGTGAGCCGATGATTCACGGAAAGCGACTTATGAAAGGATATGTTTTTATAGCGGAGGAAGGATATCGAAATAAAGAGGATTTTGATCGCTGGATTAAACTCTCTTTAGATTATAATAAGGAAGTTAAATAGGTTACAAGTCCACATCATTGCATATGAGCGCTACTTTGCCTAAGTTTGCGTATGCAAAATGCGGCAATGAAGTATGCTAAGTTAATTAAAGATGAAGCCAAACGTCTTGGTTTTGTCTTTTGCGGTATTGCCGAGGCCACTTTTTTAGAGGAAGAAGCGCCGAGATTGGAGAAATGGTTAAAAGGACAGATGCATGGCGAGATGAAGTACATGGAAAATCATTTTGACAAACGCTTAGACCCAAGACTTTTGGTAGATGATGCTAAATCAATTATTTCTTTAGGTTTTAATTACTATAGTTCTGATTTACAAAATGATAAAGAATCTCCAAAAATATCAAAATATGCTTATGGAATGGATTACCATTCTGTCATTAAGGATAAATTAAAACTGTTATTAGCCTATATACAAACGGAAATTGGAGACGTAGGTGGAAGAGCTTTTGTTGATTCGGCGCCCGTGTTAGATCGTGCTTGGGCAAAAAAGGCCGGCTTGGGATGGGTAGGGAAAAATAGCAATTTAATTAATAAACAACATGGGTCTTTCTTTTTTCTGTGCGAATTAATTGTTGACTTACCTTTGGCCTATGATATCTCTCCTACAAAAGATTATTGCGGAACATGCACGAAGTGTATAGACGCGTGTCCTACGGAAGCCATCGTCGCTCCTCAGATTGTAAATGGCAGCAAATGTATTTCTTATCTTACGATCGAATTAAAGAACGAGATACCGCAAGAATTTAAAGGTAAAATGGATAATTGGATGTTTGGATGTGATATTTGCCAAGACGTTTGTCCATGGAATCGTTTCTCCGAACCCCATCAAGAAGAAGCATTCCAGCCCCATCCATCGCTATTGGATATGAAGAAACGAGATTGGGAGGAAATAACTGAAGAGACTTTTCAGCGTGTATTTAAAAAATCGGCTGTAAAAAGGGCCAAGTTCGCCGGACTTACACGTAATATCAAGTTTCTTGAGAATAGTTGAATCGTTAAGTTGTCAAATGGTTAAGTGGTTGAATTGTTAAGTTGTTAAATAGTTGACTAGTTGTGTTGTTGAATAGTTAAACTTTGAGTCTTGCTACTAATAACAAATAACCAACAACGAATAACCAACAACGAATAACTAATAACCAACAACTAACCAAGAAGTGCTTTGCAGATTTTCTTGACCAAGGCAGGCCCTTCGTAAATAAAGCCGGTATATATCTGTACTAAGGAGGCGCCGGCGGCAAGTTTTTCTTGCGCGTCAGCGGCACTGTGTATGCCCCCCACTCCAATAATCGGAAAAGCTCGATTTGATTTTTCTGCAAGATAACGAATTACTTCTGTGGAACGTTTCGTTAGGGGTTTACCGCTTAATCCGCCTGTTTCGCCAACCAATGCTTTAGCTGAATGGAGTCCTTCTCTTGATATAGTGGTATTTGTAGCAATAATGCCGGCTATCTTCGTGGCAGCAACAATTTCAATAATATCATCCAGCTGGCTATCTGTTAAATCGGGAGCAATTTTAAGAAGAATTGGGCGTGAAATGCCATTTTTTACATTTCGCTCCTGTAGGCTGTTTAAAATATGTTTTAAAGGTTCTTTTTCTTGTAAATCACGTAAGCCCGGTGTGTTTGGAGAGCTGACATTCACAACGAAATAATCCACCACATCAAACAGCGCATCAAAACAAATAATGTAATCATTTACGGCGTCTTCGTTTGGCGTCACCTTATTCTTTCCAATATTACCTCCAATAATCACATTTCCTCGCTTCTTTAGAAATTTAAGATGTGTAGCAGCGACGTCAACTCCTTGGTTATTAAAACCCATTCTATTAATAAGTGCCTCATCTGCCGTTAGACGGAACATTCGAGGCTTATCATTACCGGCTTGAGGTTTGGGTGTAACTGTACCTATTTCTATGAATCCAAACCCCAAGTCTACCAATTCATCCACATATTCGGCATTTTTATCAAATCCAGCGGCCAAGCCCACAGGGTTTTTAAAGGTCAAACCAAAAACCGTTCTTTCGAGACGTTTATTCTCTAAAGAAAAGGCAGCTTTTACAAGCTTGCTCCCTCCCCATATTTTATTTACAGCTTTTAGTCCCCCAGTAACATTATGATGAGCAACTTCGGGGCTCATTAAGAAAAAGAGTGGTTTAACCAGTTTATACATGATCCTGCAAAGATGAAAAAAAATAGCTAATGAAACAATTAGCTGATTAGCCAATGTATAAATTTTCGTACATTTGCGCCCACAATGATTGCAATTAATAATTTAACTTTTGAGATAGGTGCACGCGCCTTGTATGACGAAGCTAACTGGCATATAAAACCAGGTGATAAAGTAGGGTTGATTGGTGCTAATGGTACTGGAAAGACTACTTTGCTACGGATGATTGTAGGTGAGTATACTCCTACTTCCGGAACCATCTCAATGGCCAAGGACATAAAAATTGGCTACCTTAACCAAGATCTTTTATCTTACGAATCAGAAAAGAGCATTTTGCACGTTGCCATGGAGGCATTTGAGCGTCAGAATCAGCTTCATACGGAGATCGAGCATCTCTTAAAAAAGATGGAGACTGATTACAGTGAGGATTTGATCAACAAGCTGAGTGATAAACAAAGTGAGTTTGAGGCGCTTGATGGTTATAGCATAGAATATAGAGCCCATGAAATTCTAGCCGGATTAGGATTTGACGATGAACAACAAACCCGGAAATTATCAGAATTTTCTGGAGGTTGGCGGATGCGTGTGATGCTTGCGCGTATACTCCTCCAAGCACCTGATATTTTGTTGCTAGATGAGCCTACAAACCACTTGGACTTACCATCTATTAAATGGCTGGAAACATATCTCCAAGCATTTGAAGGGTCTATTGTAATTGTTTCACATGATAGATATTTTTTGGATAGAGTTATTAATAAAACCGTCGAGTCAAGAAAAGGCAAATTAACACTCTATGCTGGTAACTATTCATTTTATCTAGAGGAAAAAGCACTTCGCAATGAAATACAAGCAGGCCAGTTTAAAAACCAGCAAGCAAAAATAAAGCAAGAAGAGCGCTTAATCGAACGTTTTCGTGCGAAGGCCAGTAAGGCTAAAATGGCACAGTCACGCATAAAAGCGTTGGAGCGAATGGACCGTGTTGATGATGTTGATGATGACAACCCTACTGTTAATTTCAGTTTTAAATTCAGCAAACAGTCGGGAAGGCATGTGGTAAGATTGGAACATATTACCAAAGCATACCCTGGTCTGCCTATTTTAAATAATACGAGTGCAGTGATCGAAAAAGGCGACAAAATTGCGCTAATTGGTGCCAATGGTAAAGGTAAATCAACTTTATTGCGCATTATTGCAAATGCCGATAAGGACTTTACAGGCAAGAACGAAACAGGCCATAATGTGAGCACTACCTTTTTTGCCCAACATCAGCTGGAAGCCTTACATTTGGAAAACGGAATTCTGCAAGAATTACAAGCTTTTGCTCCAAAACATACTGAAACAGAATTACGGTCGATCTTGGGTTGTTTTCTTTTTACAGGTGATGACGCTTTTAAGAAAATTCGTGTGTTATCGGGCGGTGAGAAATCACGCGTTGCATTGGCGAAAGCCTTAACGGCAGATGCCAATTTCCTTATACTCGATGAGCCCACAAATCACTTAGACATACAGTCGGTAAACATTTTGATTCAGGCTCTGCAACAGTTCGAAGGAACGCTCATTGCAGTTTCTCACGATCGCTATTTTTTAGATAGCGTTGCCAATAAAATATGGTATATCGAAAATCAGGAAATAAAGGAATACCCTGGTACCTATCAAGAATATGAAGAATGGCAGTCCAAAAGACCTGTTATTAAAGAGAAGCAAACAGTTCAGGCTCAGCCTAAAAAAGAAGAAAGCAAAAAGGTACAACCTGTGAATGAAACGGTTGATAAAAGTAAGCAGCTGCAAAAGTTAAATAAAGAACTTGAGAACCTAGAGCAAAAAGTAACAAAACTCGAAGAGGAGTTGGCTGCTATCGAACAAGTACTTACTGATCAAGATATTTATAATAATCCGAGTAAGCTTAAGGAGACAAATGATCAATATAAGCAAAAGAAAGTTGAATTAGCTGAGCACCAAACGAAATGGGAAGTTCTTGCTGAGGAAATATTAGTATTGGGCAGTTAGCTGCCCATACTAAATAGAACACGTTTGCAAATTTTATAAGTTGGTAAAGAAATAATATCGTATTTTGGATATAATCGAATGAAACGACTATATTGACGCATATAAATTTAACGCTTTATCAATAGAAATCTGTAGATGAAAATCTTTATAAATCTTATCATTATTATCTGTTCTTTAAGTTTACATACTTTCGCCCAAAAGAAGGAGAAAAAAGACAAACGTAGAGTAAACATTGAACGTTCGCCGGAGCAAGAGCTTGTTTATAGTGACCATGACTACCTACCTTATATAAAGAGTGTTCAGTTTTACCCTAATGCACAAGAACAGACTATTCCAATACTCTCCTTGAATAGTGATGATAAGTTGTTTCTCTCTTTTGATGATTTAAGGGCTGATAATCGTACATTTTATTATACTATTGAGCATTGTTCTTTTGATTGGAAGAGTAGTAATCTCTCTACTTTAGAGTATATTGAAGGGGTAACCGAAGACCGTATTTTTGACTATAAGAGTTCTATGAACACGTTACAGGCTTATACGCATTATCAGTTATCTTTTCCAAATGAAGGAAGTATGATTCCTAAGCTTTCTGGAAATTACTTATTAAAAGTGTATGAAGACGCAGATAAATCGAGATTAATCTTAACGAGAAAATTCTATGTTTATCGCCAAGAAGTGGGTCTTGATATAAAGACTCTTCCATCTTTTGATGTATCAAAACGAAAGCAAAATCAAAAGCTTAATGTTGAAGTAAGCTTAGAACAGTTAAATATCAATAATCCTTACCAGGATATTAAGGTTGTTGTAAAGCAAAACCGTAGGGATGATATGCAGGAGGTTTTATCAAAACCTATGTTTGTTAAAGAAGATCAGCTCATTTACAATAACAATAAAACCCTCGATTTTGATGGCGGAAACGAGTTCCATAATTTGGATATCAGGAGTTTCAGGCTTCTTTCTGGACAAATTCAAAATTCAGCCAAAGATAGTTTAAGGAAACTTATATTGATTCCTGATCAAGATTTATCAACAGAGACCTATAGTTTTTCCTTTGATGAAGACGGGAAGTATTTTATAAGAAATAATGATTTTGAAGATAGTGAAGTTGAAGGAGATTATGCAAACATAGCCTTTACTTTGAAAACGCCCCCTCCCTCTAAAGGAGAGAAATTATACATTGTTGGTTTGTTTAATAATTTCGAAGCAACTAACGAAAATGAAATGGTTTATGACTTACAAGGAGGCGTTTGGAAAGGTGTTCTTAAATTAAAGCAAGGGCTCTATCATTATACCTATAAATGCATAGATGAAAATGGAAAAGTGCTTGTTAATAAATATAATGGACATCATTTTGAGACGGGAAATACGTATGATGTATTTACTTACTATCGGAAACCCGCTACACGTTGGGACGAATTAGTAGGATATGGAACGGTAAAAACGGCTGTTAATGAACGCCGCTAATCGCTAATATTTCCTTATCTTTGCCGCATGAATAAAAAGTTTGCCAAGGAATCATTCACCATTATGAATGAGCTAGTACTTCCAAATGATACGAATACGCTTAATAATTTGATGGGCGGTAGATTGCTTCATTGGATGGATATTGCCGCGGCGATATCTGCACAGAAGCACTGCAACCGGATTGTGGTGACGGCCTCTGTAGATAACGTTTCTTTTAAACACCCGGTAAAGCTTGGTGACGTTATTAGTATTGAAGCACAGGTAACACGAGCTTTCAATACTTCTGTTGAAGTGAAATTGGTAGTTTATGCTCAGAATATTCCGTCGGGTAGCCGTGTTAAATCAAATGAAGCTTTTTATACATTTGTAGCGATCGATCAGAATGCGAGAACGATTGTTGTGCCTGAATTGGTTCCTGAGACTGATGAAGAGAAAGAACTATATATTGAAGCATTGAGACGTAGGCAACTGCGCTTGGTATTAGCAGGCAAAATGAAACCTGAAGAAGCTACCGAATTGTACAATTTCTTTAATCAAATAGGTGCTTAGTTAGTTGTGAGTTGTCAGTTGCGGGTATTAAGTTATTCGTTGCGGGTTATTAGCAACAAGCTCAACTACTTAACCATTTAACAACTGAACGCTTCAACTACTTAACTAGTATTTTAAAACATTAACTGCCTAATTCTACTATCCTATCGAATTCTTCACGTGTTAAAGACATTACGGATAAACGACCTTGTTTTACAAGCGCTATGTTTTGCAACTGCTCGTCTGCTTTAATTACTTCCAGAGTAACAGGTTTGGCCAAGGTTTCTAATGGTGCTATATCAACAACAACCCATCGTTCGTCACTCGTAGTTGGGTCTTGGTAAAACTCTTTAGTGACTTTTGCTATTCCCACTACTTCCTTGCCTTCGTTACTGTGATAAAAGAGTACTAAGTCCCCTTTTTTCATCTCTTTTAAATTGTTTCGGGCTTGATAATTTCTAACACCATCCCAAAAAGTTTCTTTTTCTTTTAAGAATTTCTCCCAACTGTATTTAAAAGGTTCTGATTTTACAAGAAAGTAGTTCATCGTTTATTTAACTGTTAACTTGCGCGAAGTTAATAAAATGTGCTGGGAAAAACAGCATGTACAGGTGTAAATAGAAAAGTAGTTAAAACTAAATATACCGTACTGAGGCTATTCACTAAAATTAAAAAAGGGACGAAAATTTTCATCCCTTATGCATTAATTAAATTTATCTTTGTTTCTAGTGGCCTTCATGACCATCTACCCCATGGGCATGACCATGAGATAATTCATCGGCAGTTGCCTCACGAACATTAAGTATTTCGATATCAAAATGTAAGTTTTGACCCGCCATTGGGTGATTTAAATCTACTACAACTGCCTCCGGGCTTACTTCTACCACTCTTGCTCTGAATTGGTTTCCTTGATTATCTTGTAAAGGTAAGACTTCACCTATCGGAGGGATACCCGATTCTTTAAACATATCTGCGGGAAGCTGTGCCACAGCATTTTCGTCTTTTTCGCCATAGGCATCAGCAGCAACCAACTCAAAATCTATCGTATCACCCTGCTTTAACCCATTTATGTTTTCTTCAAACTTTGGCAACATCATGCCTACTCCGTATAAAAAAACTAGCGGGTTAGCTTGGTCTGCTTCTTCAACAAACTCTCTTTCTCCATTGCTAATGGTGTGCAATTTGTACGTTAGCGCTACTACGCTGTTTGGTGTAATTGTCATCTATCTAAATTTATGGAACCCTATCTTTGGGTTTCCTGTTCAAAAATTAATTTTTTAAAATCCTCTAAATTATCAACTGGTAAACTACAGGTATTGTTTTTACAAACATAAATTAGATTTTTCCCTGTTATCCTACCCCTTAATAATGGTAAATTCTCCGTTTTTCCTCCCAATAACACCTTATTTGGGAGATAATATTGGTCGACCGTCTTTCTCAATGAATCACTATTTTCACCCGTTACGGCTATCTCGTAAAAGCCGTAAACCTCTTCAAGCAAACGGATACTCCAGTTGGAATAGGCAGAGCCATAGCTTTTAATCTGCGGAAAAACATTGGCCAGTATCTGAGCCGAAATTTGTATATAGCTTGGTTTATCAAAAAGTAAGCCTAATTTGTGTAATTGATGTACCATGACAGAATTCGAGGCAGGAATGACATTGTCCATAATCTCGAATTTCCGTGTAATGAATGTTTCTGCCTTTTTCGAAGTATAATAAAATGCTGCTGCATTATCGTCGTAAAAATTATCTAACACATAATCAGTCAAATTTATTGCCTTATCTAACCATTTTTTTTCAAAAGTTGCCTCATAAAGGCTTATAAAAGCTTCTATGGTAAACGCATAATCATCTAAAAAAGCTTCTATAGGTTTTAAATGACTAATTGGTTGATGAAGTAGTACTCCGTCTGGCGAAAAAAGGCTTTCTTCTATAAACAACGCATTATTTTTTGCTATTGCGAGGTATGTGGGATCTTCAAAAGTACGATAGGCATCTACAAAGGCCTTTAACATCATGGCATTCCAGGCAGTTAGAATTTTGTCATCTAATCCGGGTCTCACTCTTTGTGAGCGGTAGCTTAATAATTTACTTTTTACCTCATGCAGATAATTTTCCCATTCCAGCTCGTTAAAACCTGCCTCTTCTGCCAATTTGTCTGCATCAATGCTCGTTTTTAAGACATTGATATTTTCTTCTTCCCAGTTCCCGCTTTGGGTTAGTGAAAAATAATTAATAAACAATGCCGCGTCTTCCTGAAGAACTTCTTTTATTTCGTCTATTTGAAAAGTATAAAACTTTCCTTCCACTCCTTCGCTATCGGCATCCAGAGCACAGTAAAAGGCACCCTTCGATGATGTCATCTCGCGAGAAACCCATTCCAGCGTTTCCCGGACAACCCTTTTATACACGGGGTCCGCGTGATGATTATACGCTTCCGTATATAAACTGACCAACTGGGCATTATCATAAAGCATTTTTTCGAAATGGGGTACATGCCAATGCGCATCAACGGAATATCGTGCAAAACCGCCGCCGATGTGATCATAAATTCCTCCCGAAGCGATATTTTTTAACGTAAAGTGCGTGTGTTCTAAAATAGCCTGATCTTTTGTAAGGTAGCCATAGCGTAAGAAAAACAACCAATTGTTAGGTAATGGAAATTTTGGTGAACGTTGATATCCCCCTAATTTTTCATCAAACAGATTTTGCCAAGGTTTCACAATATCCAATAAGTCTTCTTTTGTGTAAACCTCCGGTATACGGCTAATGGAAAATTTTTCGCTTTCTTTTATTCCTTGCGTTAATTTATCAGCATATTCCAATGCCACGTTGGGCTCATTTATCCACAGCGCGTGAATTTGATTTAACACATTGACCCAATCATTTGGTCGAAAATAAGTACCACCATAAATTGGTCTGCCATCCGGTAAGCAAATACAGTTTAATGGCCATCCCCCACTATTAGTCATCAGCTGGACGGCTGTCATGTATATCTGATCGATGTCGGGCCTCTCCTCCCTGTCAACTTTAATGGAAATAAAATTATGGTTCATAACCTCTGCAACATCGTCATTTTCAAAACTCTCTCTTTCCATCACGTGGCACCAATGACAAGCAGAATAGCCAATACTTACAATTATTAGCTTATTCTCCAGTTGCGCCTTTTGTAAAGCTTGGTTATTCCATGGGTACCAATTAACTGGATTATCTTGATGCTGCCTTAAATAAGGCGATGTTTCATGTTGTAATTCATTGGACATAATGATGGTAAAGGTACAGTTTTAATATTAAAAGCCCTGAGAGTAGCAAGACTTATGAGTTGTGAGTTGCGGGTTACGAGTTAT
>DATMSZ010000391.1:0-8037 GCA_035565175.1 Pseudosphingobacterium sp. | reverse complement strand
ATACCTGGAAAACCCGTTCATAGATTTTTTCGAAAGTGAAGGATTTGTAAGACAAAGCGAGTTACATCATCTAGATGAACTTCCCTTACCTTCTATTTATCTGATTAGAAAAGAACGGTAATAGTAAACGCTATAGTATTTGTTGCAGAGCAACATTTGATATAAAATTAAAAAGATGAAAAGACTGCCGAAGGTTAACCTTCGGCAGTCTTTTGGATCAATAACCCTTGTTCTGAACAAGATTCGGGTTATTGAGCACCTCAGATGTAGGGATAGGAAATAACAATTCGCGCTCCTTTAATGTAGGCCCATATGAAAATTGATGCCCAACATAGTCATCGAATTGACCAGTATTTACATTAAAAGCTTTCCGTAGGCGCACCATGTCAAACCAGGTCGTATTTTCAAAACATAACTCGTGCCAGCGCTCCTTCCATATAGCTTCTCTAAGCTGATCTTTCGACAAAGCGTTTAACAGGGATAGCCCTGCTCGCGCCCGAATGGCATTGACCGCGTCATACGCTGCCGCAGTAGGGCCATTAACCTCGTTGGACGCTTCTGCATATACGAGCAATACATCAGCATAACGGATAAGCGGCCAGTTAAGGTCACTATTTGCAGTGGAGGTTTGTGCCACCGCATCGAAGTGCTTATAGATAAAATATCCGCCTAAATCCACCTCCTTCTTGCGGTCTGCCTCGTGAGTAAACTTCGTAAAGAAAAACTGTTTCTCCTTAGCGCGTAAATCCTCCGCGCCATACGATTTAACAAAGTCTGCCGTTGCGTAAATACCGCCTGTTTCATCGGAGTATTGAGAAATGTTTTTATTGTAGGGAATAATAGATACTTGCCAGTTTGAAGGAAGGATCTGCGTTTTATATTGAATCATAAAAATATTTTCTTCTACATTTTTCTTCGCAGGGTCATGTAAGGCTGCATAATTAGCAAAGAGCATAAACTCTCCCGAGCTGATCACCTCTTGAGCCGTTTTGGCTGCCAAATCAAAATAAGCGCCGCCTTTTTGTAAGGGATACCCAGCCATAGTGAGATAAACCTTGGCCAATAGAGACTTTACAGCTCCAAGGCTCACACGTCCAGAAGCGTCCCTCCACGGAAGCCCTGCTGCTTCGGCTGTTTTAAGATCGTCCACAATAAAATTATATACTGCCTCTGGTTCTGTAGGGGCTGGTCTTAACTGTTCAGATTGTAGCACAACCGGTTCAATAATTAACGGTATATGGCCAAACATCCTAACTAAATGGAAATAATACCAAGCTCTTAGGAAATGGGCTTCTCCCAACAATTTTTTGGCCTCTTCACTGTCCATCTTGATTTCGGGTATTTTGGCAATGGAAAGATTAGCATTAGCGATACCCTTATAGTACGCTCGCCAATAGGTTTGTCCGTAACTGTTATCAGAGGTGTTATTAAGGTCCTTTACAAAGTAACTATTCACTGCTTGCCCTAAATCTGTGGCCGCTAGTCCTGTTGCAAATTCGGTCATCATCCATGCTCCACCATTGAAGCCACTTTCTAAAGGATCTCGCATAGACGCATAAATTGCGTTTATAGAACTGGTTGCGTGCTCCGGCTTAGTAAAGTAATTCTCTTCCGTAAAATTACTTGGATCGGCTTCGTCCAAAAAATCTGAACATCCAGCCAAAGTAATCGATGCTATCCATAGTGCCATCAGCACATACTTTATTGATAATATTTTCATCTTGCGTGATTTTGAATTGCCCATTAATTATAAACCGATATTTACACCAAGCATAAACACCCGTGGTCGGGGATAATCATATAGTCCAAGCCCTTGATCGAATGGTGCACTGGAATTGGAGACTTCAGGATCGTAACCTCTGTACTTGGTTGCTACGAAAAAATTCTGTACCGATGCATATACCCTTAAGCGCTCCAGCTTCAGTTTGGAGGAAATGCTTGTTGGAAATATATAGGCCAAGAGCAGATTTCGACCTCTGATAAATGAAGCGTCGGTAACTTTATGACTATCATTATTGGTGGTATAGTAGGCGTTGATAGGCCGTATCTGTGCGATAGGTGTATTTTGATTGGTTTCTGTCCACGCGTTCAATACGGTCTTATAACTGTTTGCGATACCTTGCCGATCTTCGGCCGAATGGATACTACGATCCAGCACACTATTTCCGTACATAAATTGGAGATCAACTGTTAAGGACCATGCTTTATATTTAAAGGTATTAAGGAATGTGCCAAAGCCGTCTGGGATAGACCGGCCAATGATTGTACGGTCAAGATCATTGATAACACCATCGCTATTCAAATCTAAATACTTAACGTCGCCAGGCAGCATATTATATCTTTTGGCTTCTTCTGCTTCAGCGGTAGACCAAGTGCCTAGGTGCTTTCTGCCAAAAAAAGATCCAACCGGCTCTCCTACCCGGATCACGGTTGCTCCAGAATAGATATCGCTTCCACCCGAGAGCGCCAGTACTTCATTTTTGTTTATGGAAATGCTAAAGGTGGTATTCCATGAAAAATCATTTAACTCCAGATTGGTAGTATTAAGGGCAAACTCGATCCCTTTATTTTCCATACTGCCGATGTTGGAATATATACTAGTATATCCACTGCTGTTCGGCAACGGTGAATCTAACAGCATATCGTTAACTTTTCGGCGGTAGAGATCGAGCTCCATACTTACTCGGTTAGCGAATAACCCCACCTCCAAGCCCATATCTACCTGATGTGTTTTTTCCCATTTCAGCGCTTCATTGGACATACGTCCTACACCTATTCCCACCTGGCGGGATCCATCAAAGATTACATCATAACTATTCAATCCCGCTAAGGCACGGTATTCTGGGATCTCGGAATTGCCTGTGGCGCCATAGCTTGCGCGGAATTTCAGGTTTGAAATAAGAGATTGGTTCTGCATGAATGTCTCATCGGAAACCTTCCAAGCGAAGGCTGCCGAAGGGAAAAATGCATATCGGTTTGCCTCTCCGAATTTGGATGAGCCATCAATACGTCCAGTGAAGGTAAGTAGGTACTTATTTCGAAAAGCATAATTTAAACGGGAAAAATACGAATTTAGTCCATAGGCATTCGCGAATGAACTTGGCGTAAGTGCTGTGGCTCCGGCACCTAGGTTATTGAACTCGAAATAAGTATCGGTAAAGCCTTGCGACCTTGCTATATTCTCGAAACGATCAACATGCTGCCATGACATACCTAACATAGCGTTCAACGAGTGAACATCTGAAAACGACTTATTATAAGTCAAATAATTCTCAAACTGCCATGAAGTAAACTTGTTATTCGTTACGGATGCATCGCCGTTATTAGAAATATACTGCAAGCCGGCCGCTGCGAAATAATCTGTTCGTTGATTGATAATGTTCGTACCAACGGTAGATCTGAACTGCAAATCGTCGCTCAACCGGATATTCGCATACATATTGCCAAGCATGGTTTGCGTACGTAAGAAATACAAGCGCTCATCCGCAACACGGATAGGATTGTCACCCCCTTCCATTCCAGGATAATCTCTATTGCTGGCCCATGAACCATCTGCGTATCTTACCGGTATGATCGGTAGGGCTTCCAGTACCTGACGAATCGTGGTGATGCCACCGCCACCTAACTGGTCTATTTGCTTGTCATCCTGATCGGTGTAGCCCAACGACCCTCCTACTTTTAACCAAGATTTGATATCACTATCAAACACAAATCGACCTGCATATCTCTTTTGCTGTGATCCATATACGATACCATTTTCATTACGGTAGTTCAGAAAGGCACCGTAACTTCCCTTTTCATTTCCGTTGGTAAAACTCAATTGATGATTTTGCGTGAACGCTTTCCGAAAGGCTTCCTTTTGCCAATTTGTATCGTATAATGGATTCCCCTGTTCGTCGAAAAGCAGCGGGTTTGTCCTTTTCGTGCGGGGATCTACATATTTTGTACCGGTTGCCCACCCCACGGGATCGTATTTGGCAGCATTCGCGTAGGCGGTTTCTTCTACAGCCAAGAATTCTTTTGCATTTAGCACCGGCAATAGTTTAGGTGCCACACCTATGCTGAAGTCCGGGTCGTAGTTCACTTTGCCGCCGTCTGACGTTCCTCTTTTTGTCGTCACCATGATGACCCCATTGGCACCTCGAGCACCGTAAATAGCCGTTGAGGAAGCGTCTTTCAACACTTCGATGGAAGCGATGTCGTTGGGATTGAGATAATCGATCGGTGTACTCCCATTTTGAAGACCGGCTGTATTAAGAATTACCCCATCAATCACGTACAGTGGATCATTACTTACGCTAATTGAACTTGCACCCCGTATTCGGATGTTTGCTCGCCCTCCCGGCCTACCGGAATTTGATGATACATTTACTCCTGTTATACGACCCGACAAACCCTGGCTCAGCGAAGATGCCGGACGCTCTTGTAAGGCATCGGCTTTAACAGTACCGACAGAACCGGTGAGATCAGATTTTCGCTGTGTACCATACCCTACAACCACTACTTCATCTAAGGCCGAATTTTCTGCCATCAAGCGCACTTCCACCAGCTTCCGATCGCCTACGGTCTCTTCGGTCTTTGCATAACCGATGGAAGAAAATAGTAATACGTCTGAAGAAGAAGCTTCGATTGTAAATCTACCTTGGCCATCTGTGGCAACTGTTCGAGCTGTTTTGCGGACTGTTACTGTAACACCCGAAATAGGCGCCCCACTTTCATCCCTTACAATTCCCCGGATTTCGGCAAACTGCCGAGCCTGAGACGCGAAAGCGTACGCCATGATACATCCAAGGATCATGAATTTAAGAATACTATTCATCCTACTGTGATTTAGTTTTATTGGTTATATTAGTTTATATAGCCAAAATTAGAGGAACAGGGATCACAGTAGTTATCTTCGATTGATATCTTATTAAGCGTATTTTGCATAAATAGCAAAATAGCCTACTCAATCAACGGCCTCAATTGCTTCTTGTCGGAAACTAAGGGGGCTCTTGCCTGCTATTGCCTTAAAATATTTATGGAAGCTTGTAAAATTTCTAAATCCAGACTCAAAACAAATTTGTTTGATATTCATTGGGCTTTCTTTCAATAGCTTGCAAGCCTCTTGGATTCGCATATTAATAACAAAGTGGGTGAATGTTTGACCTGTAAGTGATTTAAAGAAACGGCAAAAAGAACTTACGCCTAAATTTGCAATTGAAGCAACGTCGCAAACTTTAATATCTTCTTTAAAATGCTGTTGCACATATTCGTGTATATGTTTCCAGCGCTCTGCTTGATAAAAAGCCAGGCCAACGGGTTTCATATTGGTAAGGAACTCTATCTTTTCCCCTGCAATTTCAAACAAAATCCGAATCAGTCGAAGGAGCTGAAGACCTCCTTCGGATTTGAGCACTGTGGCCATCATTCTTCCCACTACCTGCCCTTTGGCTCCAATCAGCTTAATCCCCTTTTCCGACTGTTTCAAAAGAGATTTCAACTTCGCATTTTCAGGTAAATTCAAGAATTTTGCTCCAAATAGTTCTTCTTTGAAATGAACAACCTTTACATCAACCTGTTGGCAATTGTCACCAATAAAATAGGCATCATCGAAACGGCAATAGTGAGCTTGGTTTGGCCCAATAATAAAAACATCGCCATCAAAAAAAGGTACTGCCCGGTCTTCAATCAATAAGGTGCCTGTACCTTGAATGATACATATGAGTTCAAACTCCGGATGGAAGTGCCACCAATTGTTAACAGTAGGTTTCTGGTCTCTACGAACACTGAAAGATTGAATAGGTTTTAATTGCATGCTAAGTAACTGCGCTCTCATAACTTATTTACAATTTGGTTTTAATTGGGAACTTCTTAAAGAAGTTAGCGATAACTCTTTCCAAAGATATACCCTCTACTCAAAAATCCACCACATGTAGGCCTTTTTTATTTTTTAGTTATAACTTTCCTGAACACTTAAAATGTCTAATTCACGGCTTAAGTTGACTATCTCATCTACAAAACAAATTACGAATGGTTCTACTCCCGCTATCTTTGCCTAACGGTCGATAGAACGTACCTTGAGGTGCGTAATGAGTATTTTATCAAAGGAATTTTGATTAAGTTTGATCACGAATTATGAAGAAGAAAACGTTTAAGATTTCACATAAAATAATTTGGCTAAGCTCTCTTTTTCTAGGTGTACTTACTTCTGTACCTAAAATAGCTGAGCATCATTTTAATCCATATGAGGCGCTCGTTGATTCAACTGTAACCTTTTTATTTGCTGTGTTGATTTGGTACTACAACCTTTATACGCTTCCTACTTATACATCAAAAGACGTAGCCAACGGATTTTCATTAACTCGTTTGCTGAAAGGCATTTTCTTTGGTATAGCGGTTATGTTTATTTTAGCATGTATCCAACAATATTTGTTAACCCATTTAAACTTTGGCCCTGTAATGCTAATGTTTGAGGTGAGGGGTATTTTGGTAAACATTATGTTTTATATGTTTTTGCATCTATTATACCAGAGTTATCAAAATCAACAGGTTGGTATAGAACTTGAGCGAACGAAAGCAGACAGCCTGGGCGCTCAATATGAATTGCTTAAACAGCAAGTAAATCCACACTTTTTGTTTAACAGCTTAAACACCTTAAAATACATGGTGGAGAGCGGAGATGCACACACGGTAGATTTCATTTTAAAACTTTCTGATTTTTATCGGTTTACCCTCGAAAGCCGAAAACACGATCTTATTAAACTTTCTGAAGAATTGGATATATTAAATGCCTATATTTTCTTGCTAAAAGCTAGATTTGAAGAAGGCATAGATCTTAGTATAACTATTGATGAAAAACATTATGCCTCACTTGTACCCCCTTTTACGCTGCAACTATTAGTAGAGAATTGCATTAAACATAATATTGTTTCATTAGATCGTCCACTTAAAATCAAACTATATTCTGCAGATGGATTTATTATTGTGGAGAACATACTGCAGCTCAAGCGAAACCCAGAAACCTCCACCGGCATGGGGTTAGACAACATCAATCAACGTTATATACATCTGATTGATAAAAATATAGAGATACAAGCAACTGAGCATTTATTTACTGTAAAATTACCTGTCATTTATGAAAATCATCATCATTGAAGACGAGCTTAAAGCAGCTAAGTCGTTAGCAAGCATGATATCGATTCTAAGACCAAGTGCTACTATTGAAGCCTTCCTGCAAAGCATAGAAAGTGCTGTTGATTACCTCAGCCAAAATGAAGAACCCGATTTGATCTTTATGGACATTCAATTATCAGATGGCCTTAGCTTCGAAATATTAAAGGTAGTTAAAATTCATTGCCCTATAATATTTTGTACGGCTTATGGTGAGTATACCCTAGATGCGATTAAGGCCAATGGGATAGATTATTTACTTAAACCTTTTTCGAAAGAAGAACTACAGACGGCCTTTGAAAAAGTGGAGAGTTTTAGGAACTTTTTCCAACAAAATAAGCAACCTGACCTAGAGTGTCTATTAAAAAAAATCGGAATAGATGACGGAAAAAAAAGCTTTTTAGTTTTTAAAAACAATAAATATACAACAGTACAAACCGAGCAAATCGCTTTCTTCTATATTCGAAATGAGACACCTACAATCATGACTTTTCAAACCCAGGAATACTCCCTGTCGCAGTCTTTAGATCAAGTTCAGAGCCTCATATCGCCTAAACAATTTTACCGGTTAAATAGACAATATCTCATCAACTTCAATGCAATCAAAGAGGTGGAGCATTATTTTGCCAGAAAACTATTTGTTAGACTGACGATAGCAACACCAGATAAATTATTGATTGGAAAAGAAAAAACAACGGCTTTTCTAAACTGGCTTGAAAATCGCTAGTAATAATTAATAGACATCAAAAGGGCCTATAAAAAACCAACCGATTGATTATCTCTATGTTCATCTAAAACCTGGGCGTGTTCCTCGTTACCTCAACTCGGTTATACTACCGCTCGATCGTTGATCACTAAAAGATATTGAACGCTTATATGTCTATT
>DATMSZ010000390.1:0-1763 GCA_035565175.1 Pseudosphingobacterium sp. | reverse complement strand
ATACGGCTTTAATAAAAAGTATTCCCTTTTATATTTCAAGGAGGTTTACGCCAGAAAACATCGCTCCGCGTACAGTAGAAACTTATCTGAGAGAAACGCTATATCCCGAACCAGCTTTTAAAAAGCCCGACTTACTATCTTATATGATTTATAATGGGAAAATCATGTACCTTATGGATAAAATGTTACCTAAAGTATCAGACAGTCTAAAGATCGGTTATACAAAGGAACAAATGGTATGGGCTGCAAACTATCAACAAGATATATGGGCTTGGTTTCTCGAAGAGGATTTATTGTTTGACACCGATTACCAGAGAATCCAAAAACATCTAGGAGACGCGCCTTTTACCCCTGAACTCGGTAACCAACGCGAATCGGCCCCCAAGCTGGGTGTATTTATAGGATGGCAAATCGTAAAAAAATATATGGAGCACCACCCCTCTATTCCACTCGATCAGTTACTGCAATTCACGGATGCTCAGCAATTACTCAAAGACTCAAAGTATAAGGGATTAAAGTGAAGTTATCGATTATTAAATTAATAATCGATAACTTCACTTTTCCCATCCTTGCCTGGAGATCCCGAATAAATTTGACCTTGCGGAACCCCTCCCAATCGTCCCCCGCCAGATCGAATTCCCATTCCTATACGGCTGTAAATATTATATAAATCTGATTGCGGATTTACACGGTAACCACCAGCCTTCGTGTCGATACGTAAATATCCTGGTTGATCTTTCTTTTCTTGTTGAGGAATAATGCCAGTTTTATCATAACGTAATGTAACTTTTCCGCCATTGCCATTTGGAAATGTACGTGACCCATTATTGGCATCACGTCCTCCAGCCAACACATATAAAGATCCTAGTTTGCCAAAGTAAATAGTTATGTCCATATCACTTCCATTATTTTTACTATCAGTTCCAACAATATAAGCTTGTTTTGGTATCTCAGCATATTTGACTTGTAAATCAACCTTTTTCTTGCCAAAAAATTCTAACGTCGCTCTATCGTTTAATATCAGCGTATCTATTTTTAAAACCAAAGTAGAATCCCGCTGTTTAACTGAAAATGTTTTTTTCTTTTTTTTACCTATTTCCAGCTTTTTAATGTACTGCACACTATCTTGCTCTACGCAAAAACTTTGCAATCCATACCCCATTAAGAGTAGCATTACAACTATCATTCTTACTTTCATCGCTTTATATTTTTTGCATAACAAACCGAAACTGCAAAGAGTTTTAGCAGCTTCCATATACTTTGACAGCGCCGATCAACAATAGTTTAATTGTCGTTAAACCTGAATTCGATTTATCTTTATGAGTACGGAAATTCAGTAGCAGAGCCCTTTATTCCTTCGTCCTTTGTAGTTAAACCTAACCATTTCACAGTGTTCTGAGCCGAAAATAATAATTGAATTCAGGTTTTAAACAAAAAAAGCGTGGAGAATCTCCACGCTGCCTATAAAATATTTTTCTTTCATTTATTTCATAATCTTGAATACAGTACGGAAAGCAATAAAGCTTCCGATAATCAATAATATATTCGAGATAGAAGTAAATAGAAATGAGTCCTGAATAAAACGGAAAAAAGTACCTGCTAAGCCAAAGGCTATAGCGATAAGTAAAGTTACATAATAATGCGTTTGATTAGCGTTATTGTCTGTACTAACGTGTGGTCTTTGCCCTGTTGAATTTGCCATAGTAATTTGTTTGTATGCAAAAATAAACTTATTATCGAAGAACAAAAATATTAATATGCAA
>DATMSZ010000389.1:0-3204 GCA_035565175.1 Pseudosphingobacterium sp. | reverse complement strand
TGACTGTTAATCAGAGGGTCGCTGGTTCGAGCCCAGCTTCAGGAGCCAACCCCGTATAACAACGGGGTTTTTTTGTTTATATTCTATTCCAAAACTTTATGAGTTTAATCATTCTTGGATCTGTGGCATTCGACGCCTTAGAAACACCTTTCGGAAAGACCGACAAAATAGTGGGCGGAGCCGCCAGTTATGCGGCTATTGCAGCATCTTACCTCCATAAACAAGTTAAAATTATCGGCGTGGTAGGAGAGGATTTTGGAGAAGAGAACCTCCGTAAATTTACCGATCACCATATTGATATTTCCGGAATACAAATAAAAAAGGGAGAAAAATCGTTCTTTTGGTCGGGCAGGTACCACAATGATATGAACACCCGAGACACGCTTGTTACGGAGCTAAATGTACTCGGAGATTTTGATCCGATCATTCCGGCCAGTTATCAAGGAGCCGAATACATCCTCCTAGGTAATTTAAGTCCGCAAGTTCAACTAACAGCCCTGAACAGATTGCATCATAGACCAAAGCTTATTGTGTTAGATACGATGAATTTTTGGATGAATATTGCTTTGGACGAGCTCAAAGAAGTACTGAAAAAAGTGGATGTCCTTACGATCAATGATGAGGAAGCACGCCAGTTATCCGGTCAGTTCTCTTTAGTGAAAGCCGCTGATATTATCTTGAGTATGGGACCGAAATATCTCATTATAAAAAAGGGGGAACATGGAGCGCTTCTTTTTGGAGAAAATAAAATATTCTCCGCGCCAGCCTTACCTTTAGCAGAAGTTTTCGATCCAACCGGAGCGGGCGACACCTTTGCAGGAGGCTTTATAGGTTACTTGGCAAGCGTTGATGTGCTTGATTTTGAAAGCATGAAAAGTGCTGTGATCTTTGGCTCTGCTTTAGCCTCTTTTTGTGTAGAAAAGTTTGGTGTGGAACGCATTGAGAATTTAACCGTTCATGAAATAAACGAACGCGTTCAATTGTTCAGCACCTTAACATCTTTTAATATCTAATATTAAGCTTACTCCAACTTACCTATAATTTGGAATTTGCTAAACACCTCGTTTCCATGAGGAGCGTCTAATAGCTCCTCTGTTAAATCCTGCCCAGCCCAATGCTCATAATGCATCCCTTTAAGCCATAACCTACTCGTTGTAACATCATAAATCAATCCTTGATAAGCAATCCAAATCTCAGGCTTGTCTTGTCCGTTTCTACGCGCTAGCTGGCTTTTGTTATACGAAGGATACATATTGATTTTTGCCAATAAAACTAAGAATAATGTTTAGTTTTTACTTTTTTCTCCGTGAAAAAATTAACAAAAAAGCTCCCGCTACACCTAACCGCTGTATGGGTAGTGCATCTCATTGCAATCGCGGTTAGCTGAGATCGAAAAATTATCTCCTAATAGTATATAGCAGAAAGGCCCGAAGGTTCGAATCATTCAAAATAAATTAATAGTAAATATATTTAATGAAAGGCAAATAAAAAAGCGAATTTGATTATCTGTCAAATTCGCTTTTTGTTGATCTTAAAATCCGCCTTACGGATCTATTTTAACTATACGGCTGCTGCAATGTAGCCATGCAACTTCATCCCTGATTGATAAGGTTTTAAAGACTTTTTCAGTGTCTTCCTGGCGACGTGTATCCGGGTTTTGACCGTACCGATAGGAATATCTAAATGATCCGCTATTTCATGATACTTGTATCCTTCAAAATACATCGTAAATGGCACATAATAGTCGTCGGAGAGATTTGCCATCGCCTGCTTAATGTCATCCATAACAAACTTATTCTCTCCCATGTTGCCTGTAGCACTGTACGCTAAATTGGCAGATGAGATTTCATCAGATTTAGTTACGAAAGAACTAATTTTCACAAAACGACGATAATTGTTTATGAAGGTATTCTTCATGATAGTGTATAACCATCCTTTTAAATTAGTTCCTTCTCTAAACTTTTCATAATAAGTAATTGCCTTGAGCACAGTATCCTGAACCAAATCATTTGCATCTTCATCATCATGTGTAAAGTGTAAAGCATACATTTTTAATGAATCGGACTGCTGCGTTACCATGGTGTTAAACTCTAGCTTTGTCATACTGTTTAGGGTTTGCGGAAACAAGGCTTTCCTTGTTACCAAGTTTAATACAATCGCATTTTAAATATCTTAGTTATTTATAATACATTAACAATGATATCTATGCAACTATCTCGCCAAAACAGTACAACTATTTCCGAAAAAAATAATTTTTAATGAATAGTTAATTTTTATTTAAGGCTTATATTACATTAACTTCTCGCTCTAATGTTATATTGAATCGATTTTTCACACTTTTTATTATCTGCTCAGAAAACGCATAAATCTCTAAACCCGTGGCATTTCCTTGGTTTACCAACACAAGTGCTTGATTTTTCCAGGTACCTGTATTTCCCACAATTTTACCTTTCCATCCGCACTGATCAATTAACCAGCCTGCGGCAATTTTAACTCGCCCTTCATCAAATGGATAATACACTATGTCCACAAAATCAGACACTAATCTGTTGAGTGTGTCCACAGAAATTATCGGATTCTTAAAAAATGATCCGGAATTACCAATCGTAGAGGGGTCAGGCAGTTTACTTACACGAATAGCAGAAACCACGTCTGAAACATCTTTAATTGTTGGCCGGGTAATTCCTCTTTTGTTTAGTTCTTCATTAATTGCTCCGTATGTTGTGTTTAGTTTTGACTCACTAGAGAGTAAAAGGTTTATTTCTGTAATGAGAAACCGACCTTTATATTCATTTTTAAATACGCTATCCCGATAGCTAAATTTACAGTCGGCCCTATTAAATGTGACAAAGCTACCATTGTGAATATCGAATGCGCGGCAGGAATAGAAAACATCTTGCAACTCCACACCATAGGCACCAATATTTTGAACCGGCGCAGCACCCGCAGTTCCGGGAATGAGACTCAAATTTTCAATACCGCCAAATCCATTATTCACACAATACATCACCACCTCATGCCAACGCTCACCGCCCCCAACGGTAACTTGTATCCCTTCATTTGTTGGATGAGCATGAATACCTTTTATATTCATATGAACTACCAGTCCATCGTAATCGTCAACAAACAGCATATTACTTCCTCCCCCTAGAAAAAGTAATTTTTCTGTTTCAAAGGTTCCATTATTGTATAATGTTAACAGGT
>DATMSZ010000388.1:0-2778 GCA_035565175.1 Pseudosphingobacterium sp. | reverse complement strand
ATTCCTGGCATTCTGTTTTGGATTATAATAAAAACAATCAGATGAGCTATTATTTTGATAAGCATTTGTTAATGATTTAGATGGATTAAGCTTTTTTGTTCCATTAAGGTAGATAACCAATAAAAAATAGTTGTTAATTTTTCGGTAGCATTGGAAATATCATTGATTTATTTTTGTCAAGAAACTGAAGCAAATTTATATGGAATTGACGCCCGATATTATGTACAAGGCTGCCCTGGAAAAAGACACAACTTTTGAAGGAATATTTTTTACTGCAGTAAAAACCACTGGAGTTTTTTGCCGCCCTATATGCACTGCGAGAAAGCCCAAAAGGGAAAATGTTGAGTTCTTCAAGACCTCAAAAGAGGCTATTTTAAAAGGTTATCGTCCATGTAAGGTCTGTCGACCACTTGAAAAGCTAAATGAAACACCTAGCTATATAAAGCAAATTTTGGCTGAAATAGATAAAGATCCAAGCAAAAAAATAAAAGATTACGACCTCGAAAAGAGAGGCATTGAACCGAATACTATCAGAAGATGGTTTCTGAAAAATCATGGTATTACCTTTCATAGCTATCAACGTATTCTCCGATTGAACACTGCATTTAAAAAAATACAAGAGGGTGATAGAATAACACCGACGGCATTTGATACAGGATATGACTCACTGAGCGGATTCAATGAGACTTTTAGAACTGTTTTTGGTGTCTCTCCAAAACAAAGTAAAAGTAAACGCGTGATCGATATAAAGAGGATAGAAACACCTTTGGGGACCATGTTTGCCTGTGCCACCAATGAGGGCATATGTTTACTAGAATTTACAGATCGTAAAATGCTTGAAACAGAATTGAAGGATCTAACGAGAAGACTTGATGCTGTAATTGTGCAAGGAGAAAATGTATATTTTAAAATGTTAGAACTACAGCTTACAGAATACTTTGGTGGGAAGAGAAAGACGTTTACAGTGCCTCTTTTCACACCAGGTACTAATTTTCAGCAAATGGTTTGGCAAGGATTATCACAAATACCGTATGGTGAGGTCAGAAGCTACAAACAGCAAGCTTTTTTATTAGATAGACCGGAAGCGATTAGAGCCGTTGCTAATGCCAATGGGATGAATAGGGTTTCAATTCTTATTCCTTGCCATCGGGTTATCGGTTCAGATGGACAGTTAACCGGTTATGGCGGTGGTATTTGGAGAAAAAAAGAACTACTTCAATTAGAAGGTGTTGAAGTATGAAATAGGAGAGGGCTCCGCTAACTTACATCATTGAAAGAAGACAAATCAAATCTAAGTAAGATATAATGAACATAATTCCTTATTTTCCGTTTTTTTCATAAAAATATATTCTATGGTAGATTTCAAAAAACAAAAGTTAGACCTTTTATTAGCTTGTAATGAGTATGTAAAACACAGAGTACAAACGGCAAAACAAGCCATCGCCTCTGCACGTGACGCAGCAAATAATGATGCAAAAAGTAGTGCCGGAGATAAACCAGAGAAATGATGAATCAGGAGATTAGTAGGAACGAGCAGCTGTTGAGCATAGCTATGTATATGCAACAAATATTAAATCAGATAGACGGAAAAAGAAGTACAGCGACCATTCAGATTGGTAGCGTGGTTGAAACAAACAACGGGTCTTTTTTTATAGCGATAAGTGCTGGTGAGCTAGCTGTGCATGGACAAAACTATTTTGTGATATCGCCTGAGTCTCCTATCGGTAAAAATTTAATAGGGAAAGTAGTAAATCAACATTTCATTTTTAATGGCAAGAATTATCAAATCAAATCATTTCATTAAGAACATTTTTATTATACCTACTAAGAGTGGATTCCAATAAGTAAAACACTGTAGAAATTAATCCAGGTCCATTATAAATAAGATATAGCTAAACTCTAAACGAGCTAGGTGTAAAATCTGTTTGTTTCTTGAAAAAATGGTTAAAATGAGCGGGTTCTTCAAACCCTAAAGAGTATCCTATTTCGGCTATATTCCAATCGGTATATTTAAGTAGAATTTTAGCCTCACTAACAAGCCTTTCAAAGATGTGATCAGTAGTAGTTTTGCCGGTAGTTAAGCGAATCGCTCGGTTTAAATGATTCACATGGACCGCAAGTTGATCTGCAAAATCTCGGGGCGAACGCATCGTAAATCGTTGAGTTGGCGATTCTATTGGAAACTGCCGTTCTAATAGTTCGGTAAATACGGCTGTAATACGTGCATTTGCATCTGTATGCGTATACAGCGTTTCCGTTGGATGTATCTTCATGGCATAATGCACCATCTCCATAATGTAATTACGAATCAAGTCATATTTGAAAACATAATCTGAATTTATCTCCGCTATCATCTTATCGAAAATCTGACTAACGGCATGGTCCTGCTCAAGCTTCAGGGAGTAGCTTGGTTTATTCGTTGGAATGAACATTGGCAAATCCTTTATTCCTCCCCTGATTCGTTCAGTAAAAAATGATTCTTTAAAGATACAAAAGTATCCAGAGGGGTCATTTTCAGATAGCTGTTCGTAAGTATAAGGAACTAAAGGGTTAAAGAACATTAAAGTTGATCCAGAAACCTCTAAACTTTTATCGGCGTAATGATAAACATGTTTACCACGTGTCAGCGCTATTTTATAAAAGTCTCTTCTGCTATACTTAATAGGCTTCTTTCCAGCCCCCATACAATCCTCTAAACGAAAAACATTCACATGTCCAATATCTTTCTTCAGATTTTCCGGCAACCAGCTCATTTTGTGCTGATAGAATTCTTCTAAT
>DATMSZ010000387.1:0-2396 GCA_035565175.1 Pseudosphingobacterium sp. | reverse complement strand
TGTAGAGTTAAAATATGTCTATATTAAGATCCGTGCTATGTTGAATCCATCATACTTATTGTTTATGTTTGGACACATGAAATTACGAGGTGCTTACTATGAAATAGTTTTTGTTTTTCTAACGCATATTTAATGAAAGGCTTAAGAATAAAACAAGTAGCAGGAAAATCCTTCATTGAGCTAGACCCGCTAAACGAAGATCATGTTAGAAATAACCACGTATTAGCATCTATAAGTGAGTGGTCGGGTGAGGGAGAAAAATCTTGTAAGGTTTATTTAATATTGAACAAACAAAAGAACTTTTCGAATATCTAAGAAAATATTTAGATGAAAAGAACGAAGTGCTTGCTTTACATAAGGAAAATGTAAAGGGAAAAAGAAAAATTTTGAAAAATGTTTATCAAGAAACAAAAAATGGTGGAAAAGTTACTTATCAGCACATAATGGATTTAAGTAAAATTGGCACACCTATTATTGCATTATTGGCGAAAGATTTCTATGTGCCGGCGAATGAAGTACTTGTCATTGTAAAAAATAATCCGTTGCCATTTGTCCTGTTAAATAAACATTATAAAACATGTTGGGAATCGGTTTTGGCTGAGCCTATGCCCCTAAATATTTTGGTGTGATTGTTGTACCCCTTGCCGAAAAAAATAAAGCCTAATTAACGTATTTAACTAAAACCTATGGGTTCTAATTTGAAAGGCACTTTGATATTAATTGTCGATGATAATGACATAAACAGAATGGTTTTTTCAAAAATGATCGAAGTATCGTTTCCAGAAATTACTACAATAGAAGCAGCCAACGGTCAAGCCGCTTTTACAACATGCTTAGATAGAAAGCCAGCATTGATTCTGATGGATTTACATATGCCCGTTTTAAATGGATATGAGGCCACAAGAAGGATAAAAGCGGTTGAAGGGTTTAAAGAAATTCCGATTATTGCCACCACTGGCTCATTTTCTGATGAGGAGATAAAACATGGATATGATGTTGGCATTACTGATTTTTTAATAAAACCGGTCGCACCTGATCAACTTGATCTAATGCTAAAAAAGTATTTACAGGTTAATGGCGAAGTCTTTAGGAAGGAGGAAGTATTAACAGAAAATGGCCAACACATTGCATATAACGTTTTGTTGGAATCGCTGGGGAATGATGACGAAGTAACTCAAGAAGTATTAAAACAAACAAATGTTTTTTTGGAGGAGGCGTTAACGGACTTAAAAGCCTGTTTTTTTAATAAAGATGTAACCGCACTTAAGCTACTTATTCATCAAATGAGAGGTGTAGCTGTAAATGCCCGATTTATCGCGTTATCAGGTATTTTAAAGCATTATGAAGAAATATCAACAATCGACGGATTCAGAAGAACGGATTTTTTGAATGAAGTAGAGAAAGAGATTGATACTATAAAAAAGCAATTAATCCTTTATATTAGATAACGGAAATTTAATTAAGGGATACGATGAAGAAAATTTTAAGCTGAGTAGATCAACATGAATGAAGAAATAAAAATTTTGTACTTAGATGATGAGGTGAACAACTTAGTGGGTTTTAAGGCACATTTTAGGTTTGATTATCAAGTTTTTTTAGCTTCTAATACTAACGAGGCACTGAAAGTCCTAGAAGAGCACCCCGATTTGCGTATAATTTTCACAGACCAACGTATGCCGGATAAATTAGGTACAGATTTCCTGGACGAAATTCGTGTTATTTACCCATTACCTGCTAGAATTCTTTTGACGGCCTATGCAGAAGACTTAAATACTGCAATTGATGCGATTAATAAAGGGAACGTATACCGATATGTAAGAAAGCCATGGTCAGTAGAGACGATCGGTGCTGTTATAGCAGATGCTAATAGGTATTATTTAACAAATTCATTATTGACTGTCAAAAATAAAGAGCTAGAACAGGCATATAATGAGTTAGATAAATTTGCCCACAGTGTAAGCCACGATATAAGAGGTCCATTAGCTGGTATAATGGCTGCGGCACAATTGGCTCAAGATATTAGTGATTTGGGGGAGATAAATGAAATATTACAGATTATTGTAAATTCAGCTGAAAAATTAGATCGCTACATTTTAAATGTGCATGATTATTATAGCGTTAGAAGAGGAGAATTTAATATTGTAGATGTTGATTTGGATGTCATTGCCGCTGATATGCAAGTAATGTATGAAGCGATAGCAAATGCTAAAGGCATTAAATTCACCATAACCGTAAACGAGCTGGGGGTTTTTAGATCTGACGAAGTCTCCGTTAAGCTGATCCTAAATAATCTTTTATCAAATGCATTTAAATATCAGAAAAAAGACTATAATTACAAGTACGTACATTTGGAAATGGGCGTTGAAAAAGGAGTAGCAACCTTTATTGTTAAAGAT
>DATMSZ010000386.1:0-6325 GCA_035565175.1 Pseudosphingobacterium sp. | reverse complement strand
ATGTTGTTTTTTGTAAAAATGTTATTATGTTTGGCTAATCAATCTAAATTATTGTGGAAACTAAGCCTAACAAACAGGAAGCGTTAAAGCTGGAAGTTCTTAAGCATTTATATTACAAAGGCCCCATGCCTGTGAATGATGTAGGAAAGTTAACAGGTAAGAGTTTGCCTTTAATCACCTCTATTGTAAGTGGCTTAAAAGAGCAACAGCTGATTCTAAATCACCAACTCGCCCCCTCAACAGGAGGTAGAAGAGCACATGAATATCAACTTAATAAAGATTGTAAAAAATACATGGTCGCGGTTGCCATAGATCAAGTTGTCTCTCAAATAGCTTTATTTAATCTACAGAATGAAATCATTGGAAGCCCGGTTGAGCAAGCGATCAATCTCACAAATACAACCGAATCGTTGCATCAATTGGTTGCATTTGTCAACGAGTATTTACGGAGCTTGGAAATTCCCTTTGAGAATTTATTAGGAGTTGGAATGGCCATGCCGGGTTTTGTAAATGCCGACAAAGGTATCAATCAGTCATATTATGGTCTAGGAAATAGTGATTTAGCTCATTTTATAAGTGGAAAAATTGATCTCCCGGTATTTATAGATAATGATTCTAGTGCTGTTGCATTGGCTGAATTGAATTTCGGCGTAGCTAAAGGCATGGAAGATGTAATGGTCGTAAATGTGGGATGGGGTATAGGGCTTGGCATGGTGGTAAATGGCAAGCTTTTTAGGGGGCATAACGGTTTTGCAGGCGAGTTCAGTCACATTCCCCTAGCAGATAGTAATGGACTCTGTTCCTGTGGAAAAAGAGGTTGTCTAGAAGTGGATGCCTCGTTATTAACACTCACACGAAAGGCGCAAGAAGAGATGCAGAATGGATTTGCTTCGAAAATGAGCCAGATGTTGGCGGAAGATAAAAGCATATCGGGGGAGGTGATCTTAAAAGCGGCAAATATGGGGGACCAACTAGCTATAAACTTATTATCAAAGTCCGGCTTTTTAATTGGAAAAGGTATTGCTACCCTTATCCATATTATGAATCCTCAAGGTGTTGTAATCAGTGGCAGAGGGGCCATTGCTTCAAAAATATTGATGGCACCTATCCAACAAGCGGTAAATGAGTTCAGTATACCCATGCTGGCCGAACAATGTGTAATACTATCATCAAAGTTAAATAAAGATGCCGAGTTATTGGGCGCAGCAACGCTTGTAATTGAAAAGACCCAGCGGTTCTTTTAATGTAAAAATCGTTTCATTTTTAAACTATCTGCCTATGATATAAAATAAAAAACCTGATAAAATAAATGATGAATCAACAACAATCAATCTAATAAAATTTTAACAAACCAATCAAATCATGAAAGAATTATATTCAAAAGCATATGCTGTTGTGTTATTATGTATAATAACTTTCAGCAGTTTTGCTCAAAGTACGGTATCAGGCATTGTTTCTGATGCACAAGGCGTTCTGCCAGGCGTAACCGTCCGTGTAAAAGGTACAACCAAAGCCTCTTCTACCGATGCCAACGGTAGGTTTTCTATTCAAGCATCCGCTGGCGAAACATTGTCGTTTTCGATGATAGGCTATGTTATAAAGGACGTCATTGTCGGTAACCAACCTGTTATAAAAGTGATTTTGGAAAACGACGAAAACGCCCTGCAAGAAGTAGTTGTAACTTCATTGGGTATCAAAAAAGAAGCTAAATCTCTAGGATACGCTACAAGTACGGTGAGTGCCAAAGAACTAACGAAGACAGGCTCTCCTAATTTTGCAGGTGCACTATATGGAAAAGCGCCGGGCGTACGGATTTCTGCTGCTCCAGGGGGCGCCACATCGGGTATTAATATCAATATTCGCGGCACAAACTCCATAACGGGGAGTTCGCAGCCCTTGGTAATTATTGACGGAGTTCCAATGCGTCAAACAACATTCAATAACTCGGACTATTGGGGTGACCAACGAGCAAGAGGTAATGGCTTGGAAGACCTGAATCCGGAGGATATCGAATCGATCAGTATATTGAAAGGTGCTTCGGCCGCAGCCCTCTATGGTTCGGAAGCAATGAATGGTGTGGTGTTGGTGACTACGAAATCTGGTAAAGGAGGCAAAGGGTATTCGATTGATTTCAATGCCACTTATACACAGGATAAAATTGCTTACTTACCTCGCTTCCAAGATGTAAGAGGGCCAGGTTATACATCAGCGTATCAAAATAGCGGACAGGCGGATGATTTATTTTATTATTATAGCGACGATCAGGCAATTAATGGCGTAACCCGTGGTTTGTTGCCCGCTACGGTCAACTTCGGCCCGAGGTTCGATGGTCAGGATGTGATAGCCTGGGATGGCCAAGTAAGACCTTACGTGGCACAAAATGCCTATAGTAAGTTCTTTAATAATCCTAACAATACAATATTTAATTTGGCTTTAGGAAATACAACTGAGAATTCGAATACAAGATTTTCCTTAACGCGTCAGGATAACCAAATGACCTCATTGGATTCTTATAACAAAAAGAATGTTGCAAATCTTAATACGTCTTTTAAGCTGTGGGATAAGCTGACTACGGATGTTGTAATCAATTATGTAAACCAACACACGCATAATCGGCCTTTCTTGACGGATCGCATGATCAATAATTTCACCGGGATGATTTCTACTTTTGACAATCCGGAATGGTATTTGAATAAATATAAGACGAGCTTAGGCTATAAATATGTAACAGGCACCAATCAAAGTTTAACGCCTGAGGAGAACCTTACCTATAATGGTTATAAGACTGATGTATTGGATTATATTTGGAATACAAAGGCAAAAGAATATGATGAATATTCTAACCGTTTGATCGGTTCTGTCACCAATACCTATCAAATAAACAGCGATTTATCTCTTCGGGCACGCTTTTCTGCAGATGTGACATCCTTAAAAACAGAAGATAAACAACCCACTGAAAGGGCCTTGATTTATGATGCCACTACAGGCTATTTTGGTTTAGGATCGCAGAATGCAAATATTTATTATGTAGACCTTTTAGCCACTTATAGTAAACAGATTAACCCGGATATCAAATTAGGGGTTATGGGTGGATATACCGCCACAAAATCCGAAGATACTTACGTGCAGCGAGAAACAGCTGGCGGATTAAGTGTTCGGGATTGGTTTGATATCAATGCTTCCAATAATACCATAGGAGGAAGTACAAGATACAATTATCGTAGAAATATGTTACGGGATGCCTTGTTCGGAACTGCGAATTTCAATTTAAAGGAGTATTGGTTTGTAGAGGGAACACTAAGGCGGGAAGTGATTTCCACGATGCACCCGGATAATAATGTACTTTACTACCCTTCTGTTAACTCAAGTTTGATCTTGAGTGAAGCATTTACGCTTCCTGAAATATTCAGCTATGCAAAATTGAGAGGGTCTTGGGGAAAAGTAGGGAGGTACCCTGATATTTATCAAAGTGCATTAAGTTACACGCAGCAAACGTTGGGTGTTCAGACACAAGGTGGTGCAGCGGTCATTTATAATACTGTTCCAACAGTTGAATTTGGCAATGAGGGAATAAAGCCAGAACAAAAAACAGAGATTGAGTTTGGTTTGGAAACGCGGTTATTAGATGGTCGCTTAGGCTTTGACATTACCTATTATAACGGTCTGATTAAAGATCAAATTCTGAATTACACACTTCCAATATCAATGGGTGCGAGTTCAATTCTTGCCAATGTGGGCACCTTGCGAAATAAAGGCTGGGAATTTGGAATAACTGGCACACCTATTCAGCATGAGAATTTCCGCTGGAACACTGTGCTGAATTTCTCGATGAACAAGAATATCGTGGAGGAATTGCCTGGCGGTGCCGGTGAACTATTACACAGAGATTATGACGGCCAGGCTGCTCAATTGGTCTCGAAGGTGGGGCAACCTATTGGAGATATCATGGTGCATCCGATCGCAACGGACGCAAATGGTAATAAAATTGTACAAGAAAATGGCTTGTATCAATTAGATGCAGACGCCTGGATTAAAGCAGGGAATGCGATGCCAAAGGCAGTTGGTGGTTTGATCAACACATTTACTTATAAAAACTTCACCTTAGACGCGCTTATTGACTTCCGTTGGGGAGGCCATGCCATGCCAACGGGAATTAATTGGATGACTAGTAGAGGTTTAACGGAAGAAAGTTTAAACTATATGGATGCGGAGCATGGTGGTCTAAGCTACTATGTGGATGGTGGACGAGGGATTGCTTTTGATGGAGCGGTTGGTCCAAATGGCCAGACCGTTTATCACGACGGGATGCTCATGGACGGAGTGCTTTCAGATGGTACGCCAAATAATAATATTATTTCCCAAGCTGTTTATTATAACAACACCTATAATTGGGGAGGGCCACAATACTCTAGCTCAAGGTATGAACTGTATGTGCAGAAAAACAATTATATCAAAATGCGTGAACTTTCATTAGGTTATCGGATTCCGTCTTCTTTAGCTACGAAACTTGGTGCTAAAAATGTTCAGATCTCTGCATTTGGAAGGAACTTGTTTTTCTTATATAGAAGTATTAAAGATTTAGATCCCGAACAGATGACAGGGGGATCGAACTGGATTAATCAAGTGAGCAATGCTGGTACTAGTCCGGCTACTAGAACTTTTGGTTTAATGTTACGTGCAAGCTTTTAAAAATAATAGTTATGAAAAGATGTTTTTTAGCAATGGGGCTAGGTTTGGCTTCATTAATATATATTACTTCGTGTAAAAAGAGTTCCTTTGATGAAGTTTATCGAGACCCTTCAGAAGTAACTGAAGTGACCGTTGAACGCCAATTTACAGGAATGATTTATAGTTATCGGCAATTAATTGTACCTGAGTATCGGAATTTGTTTGTTACACTTCGTCCTACAATTTTTCGATATTTACATATCAGCGGATGGTTTAACGAACCAAATCACTTGGTTCCCGGTGGAGCAGCGATTGAGGATCGATGGTCGCGTTATTATGAAGGGCTCGCTCAATATAGAGAACTGGAAACGGTTTATAACAAATCAGTAGAAGCTGAAAAATCGGAGAAAAGGATATTTTTTCTAGCCGCTAAAGTCATATTTTACGATCAAACACAGCAAACGGTTGACTTGCACGGTGATATTCCCTGGAGTAAAGCAGGTATGCTAAGTACAAATCAAAGTGATTATCAATCATCATATCCAGCCTATGATAAGGCCGAGGATATTTATACGGTAATGTTAGACGAATTGAAGGCGATAAGCGATGAGTTGAATACAATCACCTTAAGTGAAGCTATTCAGGCCCGGTTTAAAACGCAGGATATTATTAACAACGGTGATATTGATTTGTGGAAAAGATACTGTAATTCATTGCGTTTACGAATGTTAATGCGCGTGTCAGAAAGTTCAACTTTTTCGTCTAGAGCAGCGCAAGAACTTGCTGAGATCGTTAATAACGAAGCAGCTTATCCATTGATTTCAATGAATGAGCAAAATGCCGAAATAGATATTTATAGCCTCGATGATAATAGTATACACACTAGAGGGATAAGAGATGCCTTTGAAGCAGATGGATGGTATGCTAACTTGGCTAGTAAAGTGATGGTCGATCATATGGTTGGCAACAGTGATCCGCGATTGCCCTTTATTTTTGAACCCGGAGCTGCTGCTAACGGCCAATTCAAGGGCTTAGATCAATCGTTGGCTAGTGCCACTCAATCGGACTTGGCAAGGGGGGGAACTATTTCTATATTTAATCGTTCCACTATTTCTAGGAATCCCTATTTCCCAGGTATCTTATTTTCTGCTACAGAAACTAACTTATTGTTGGCCGAATACTATCAAAAAAATGGAAATAGTGGTTTAGCAAAAACTTCTTTTGAGAATAGTATCAGAGAGTCGGTCGATTTGTATCGAGATATTAGAAGTAGAAGTAATGATAATACGGTTCCTGCTGCCGTTACGCCTACTGAAGCACAGATTAATACCTATATATCCAATCTTAACTGGGACGCAGCTAGCAATAAGATCCAGCTCATTGCGACACAAAAATGGATACATTTTGGTGTTATTCAAACAGTGCAAGCATGGTCGGAAATAAGAAGATTTGATTATCCTCAGTTTAGTTTTGTTATTCAAAGTTCGGATATGCAAAAAACGGTTCCAGTAAAATTTAATTTACCACCTTCCGAACCGGTATATAATGCCGCCAATTACGAAGCAGTAAAAGCCCAAGATAATGTTGATACAAAATTGTTCTGGGATGTGCAGTAATGAAGTGAAATTTTTTAATTAAGACTGAAGTAGTTTAAAAT
>DATMSZ010000385.1:0-5665 GCA_035565175.1 Pseudosphingobacterium sp. | reverse complement strand
GTTAGTAGATAGAATAAATAATCATATGCCAAACACATTCACAAAAATAAAACAACTCATAGGGCTGTTAAAACATATTGATTTTGATCAATTAGCAAAAATTTCTCAAAAAGTTGACCTCGCTAAAGTAATGGATGGGTTTTCAAAACTTGATGATAACCAACTTAAGGGATTGATGAAGATGATGGATGGTAAGGAGAAGAAAAAAGAATTGCCACCAATAAACGCAGATTTCTATGAATTGAGTGAACGCTTAGATGCGGAAGATAGAGCCTTGCAGCTGAAGGTTAGGGAATTTATGGAGAAGGAAGTGAAACCTTTGGTGAACAAGTATTGGCTGCACGATGAATTTCCGTTTGAGTTAATTCCAAAACTTGGAGAGCTAGGTTTAGCAGGAATTACATATGAAGGGTATGGTTGCCCGCATAAATCTTTTTTAATGGAAGGGATACTAGCTATGGAGATGGCTAGGGTAGATGCGTCGATTGCAACATTTTTTGGCGTACAAAGCGGCTTGTCTATGGGTTCGATATACATGTGTGGGTCTGAGCAACAGAAGCAGGAATGGTTACCGCAAATGAATAAAATGGAAAAGATTGGCGCCTTTGGTTTAACAGAACCTGAAGTAGGATCTGGAGCGGCGGGTGGTTTAACTACCACTTGCAAAAGAACTGAAAACGGTTGGATTCTTAACGGACAAAAAAAGTGGATTGGTAACGCTACTTTTGCCGACTTAATCATTATATGGGCTAGAGACGTCGATGACGGAGAAGTAAAAGGTTTTATTTTGAGAAAAGGTACGCCCGGCTTTGAGGTGGAGAAGATAAAGGGGAAAATGGCTCTAAGGATTGTTCAGAATGGATTGATCACCTTGAAGGATTGTGTTATCGATGAAAAAGACCGTATGCCTTTTGCCAATTCCTTTAAAGATACTGCAAAAGTGCTGCGTATGACTCGTGCCGGTGTTGCTTGGATGGCTGTTGGTTGTGCTAGAGGTGCCTATGAAAGCGCACTGGATTATACCCGAAAAAGAAAGCAGTTTGGGAAGCCGATCGCTTCTTTTCAGTTGATTCAAAATCATCTAGTGGAAATGCTTTCTAATTTGACAGCAATGCAAACCTTGGTTTTTCGCTTATCTGAGATACAGGATGCTGGTAAATTGAAAGATGAACATGCTTCATTGGCCAAGGTTTTCTGTTCCTTGAGAACAAGGGACATTGTGGGACAGGCACGAGAGGTAATGGGTGGTAATGGTATATTGCTGGAGCATGATGTAGCTCGTTTTGTGGCAGATGCAGAGGCTATCTATTCATATGAAGGTACGAAAGAAATTAACTCATTGATTGTCGGTAGAGCAATAACTGGCATGAGCGCATTTGTATAAATGTTATGATCATCTAAGGGCAAAACTTATAAGATCGAATAACGATTTTTTAGCCTTAGTATATGTTATTTAGATTAAAAGTGTACTGTTACTTATTCCTTGTCAAAAATTCCAACGTATTTACCCTATCAGCATAGTCATCTAATGCAGGTTGCTGACTTTGGCCTAAAGGAAAACAGGGTGCTAAGGTAGATAATTGTTTATTACTTACGATGCACTGGATCTGTTCTTCCTGTTTGTTTAAATCTTCTATTAGAACGTTAAGATCATGATAGTTTTCATAATATGCTACCGCAAGAGGTGATGCTATCCTAGTATCCTCCTTTAAAAGCAAAAACCCATTATCTAAATGCTTTTCGCCATTTACCAGATATATTGATTTATTATAATCGTAGTTATTGTTGTATTTGTGGTGGTTGATGATGTCGTTAAATGGTTCTATGGCTTCAAAAAAAATGTTGAACGGGTAATCTTTCGGGAAATATATTTTCGAAACATTTCTACAGCCTAACCCGAAATAATCAAACAGGTCGTGGCCCAATTGCGCTAGCTCGGATTGACTTTCATCTCCATGAATGACTGCCACGCTGTTTCTGTTTTTTCTAATAACATGAGGAACGTGCTTAAAATAATATTCAAAGTATCGCGAAGTGTTATTGCTTCCTGTAGCAATAATGCTATCAAAGTTTTTTATTCTTTCCGTATAACTTATATAGGTATCGAAAGCCGGTTCAATTCTAATTAGTTCACTTAATAAATGAGGAATGATGATCTTATCGTCTGATGATAGTTTAATTTGCACCTTAAACCCTGAAATAAGCGCAGAGAGGATGTCATGGAAACCAACTAAGGGGATATTGCCTGCCAATACTAATCCTAATACCTTGTTTGTTGGTGGATCAATTGCCGGAAGGAAGGGTTTTATCCAATTGGATAGTCCTTCTAATGTCAAATTACGACCAATAGCCTCAAGAGCTGCCCTAATATAGGTAGGTGTAAACCAACTATTGTAATTGCTCGCTTCCTGAATGAGGTGTTCTAAATCCGGAGATTCATTTCTTATATACGTTCCTAGGGCACTAAAGGCCATAACACGTTGATGGCTTGTCAAATTATTTTTGCTCAAAACAGAAAGTTTATTAAAATGTTATATTTGCATTGATTTACTATAATCTTTGCTAAAAAACTACTAAATTTGTAGATAATAAAGAAAAGATTATTTGCAAAAATAAGGTATAAACGGATTTTTAAGAAGATAATGGCAATTAAAATTACAGACGAGTGCATTAATTGTGGAGCATGTGAACCAGAGTGCCCAAATAACGCTATTTATGATGCGGGTATGGCATGGCGTTTTTCTGATGGAACGGAGCTGAGTGGCGTAATTGATTTTGGCGATGGAACAACATTAAACGCAGATGAGGCCCAAGAAGCTTTATCTGATGAGATATATTATATTGTTTCTGATAAATGCACAGAGTGCGTGGGATTTCACGATGAGCCTCAATGTGCAGCAGTATGTCCTGTCGACTGTTGTGTGGATGATGAGGATGTAAGAGAAACACAGGAAGAACTTCTTGCTAAAAAGGCATGGTTACATGCTGAATAAAATAAGCACAGCTAAGCCTTTGTTGTCAAAGGATTAGCTGTACTTATTTATTTGCGTTCCTCATCTTTATAAGGTACGATCATCACTGGGCAAATCGCATGTCTAGCAACCCCTTCAGACACACTTCCCGAAATAAAATGATCAAAACCGGTTCTGCCGTGTGTTCCAAGCACAATTAAATCGGCCTGCCATTCGCTAGCAGCATTTATTATTTCTTGTCTTGGTTGTCCCAATTTGCTAATAGTTGTAACATCCTCTTTTGCGCCTGTCCACATAGAGGAAAGTCTTCTCAAGAGATCCTCAGACGCCTGTTCTTGAACTTCGTTTATTTCCGGTATATATACAGGATTAACCCCCATGATTGGGTCGACCGCTCCATAAGCACTTGTGGTGGGCGGATCGATGACATGTACAAGCGCCACTTGACATCCGAGGGCCTGGGCAAGATGGTAGCCATACCTTACCGCTTTTTCAGAGTATTTACTGTCTTCAACCGCTATTAGAATCCGTTGAGTTTTTATCGTTAACGTTGAATCTGTCATGATTGATGCAATTAGATTGTATTGATAACAACTATTACGCAATTTAGTTTGAATGAGTTATGAAAGTGGATGTATTCAGTCGTTGAAATAATTCAATTAAGGGTTTTAATAATAAAGTATAAAATAAGTTACCTTTGTGAAGTTTACAATAGTTTATCATGGTGTACGGAATTTGTAATTTACCAATTATTCCGGTAAGGGCTGATATTGGTCATAAAAGTGAAATGGTGACTCAGTTGCTTTTCGGAGAAGCTTTTGAAGTGTTAGAGGAAAAAGGCGAATATTTATATATTAAGACAGCTTTTGATGATTATGAGGGTTGGATTGATCACCGGCAGCAGGTAAAGATAGAAGAGCAGTCTTTTCATTTGCTTAAGACAGAAGTACAGCATATTGCCGACTTATCTACTCATGCTATGTTATTGAAGCTTGGTAAAGAAGAAAGTTTACACTTACTTCCGGGGAGTACCTTACCCTTTTTAGAAGATGATAGTTTTAGCATTAACTTTACTGATTATCTTTTTCTTGGCCTATCTAGAGAGCCTGATAGAGATAGTTTTTTATCGGATGTGGAAGAAGTTGCTCGATTTTATTTGAATGCGCCTTATCTTTGGGGCGGTCGGTCAGTATTTGGGATTGATTGTTCTGGATTTGTACAAATGGTTTTTAAACATTTTGGATATCCTGTTAAGCGCGATGCCTGGCAGCAGGCAGAACAAGGTAAAGCAATCGATTTCCTACAAGAGGTGCAACCTGGAGATGTTGCTTTTTTTGATAATGAAGAAGGACGTATAATCCACGTAGGTATTATAATAAATGAAGAAGAAATTATACATGCTTCGGGAAGAGTGAAAATTGACCAGATTGATAGCACTGGGATTTACTCGAAAGACGAGAGAAGATACACGCATAAATTGCGCATTATAAAACGGTTTATAACATCCTAAAGTCTTTTAACTTTCTCTTACAAGTTTCTAAAAACTTGTAAGAGAAAGTTAAAAGACTATTGATAGCCTAATATCTTTAGAACCTGTTTGGAATTCTGTTCCTCTCCAAAAACTTCAAAATTAAAGGTCTCATCTCTATTTCTTCTGATGATTACATGTTTAGGTGAAGGCAATAAACAATGATGTATACCACCGTAACCGCTCAGTACTTCTTGATAAGCGCCCGTATGGAAAAAGCCAAGGTACTGCACTTTTCTGGTTTTTGGCATGAAAACATTATTCATATGGGCCTCTTGGTTGTAATAATCTTGTCCATCACAAGTTATTCCTCCAAGATTCACCCTTTCATATTCCGAATCCCAATTATTAATTGGTAAGAGTATATATTTCTGATTTAAGGCCCACACATCAGGTAAGTTTGTAATGAATGACCCATCCAACATGAGCCATTTTTCACGATCGTTTTGCTGCTTCCTTCCCAAAACCTTGTAAAGGATACCAGAGGCTTCAGCAACCGTATATTTGCCAAATTCTGTAATAATGTCTGGTTCCATGACCTCGTGTTGGGCACAAATTTGTTTAATACGGTTGACAATTTCATTCACCATATATTCGTAGTCAAAGTCATGCACCAATGAATCTTTAAAAGGCATTCCTCCACCAATATCGAGCGTATCTAAATCTGGATTGATCTTCTTGAACTTGCAGTATAACGTCACATACTTCTCCAGTTCATTCCAATAATAGGGGGTGTCTGAAATACCAGAGTTAATAAAGAAATGGAGGAGTTTAACTTTAAAGTTGGGATTATGTACAATCTTCGTATTATAAAAGTCTATAACGTCTTCCATTCTTACGCCAAGCCTGGATGTATAGAACTGTGAGTCTGGTTGCTCTTCTGCGGCTATACGTATTCCTAAGTTGCAAGGTGTGTCTAATTCCACCTCGTCATCATATAGGTTAAATTCCTCTTTATTATCCAGAACGGGAATAATATTCTGAAACCCGTCGTGGAGCATATCTATAATATACTGTTTGTATTGAAAGGTTTTAAAACCATTGCATATCACCGTTATATCCTTCGAAACTACCCCCTTTTTCTCCAAAACATCTATCATAGGCATATCAAAAGCTGAAGAAGTTTCTAAGTGAATATCATTTTTTAAAGCTTCTTCGACAATAT